>NZ_JBEOUR010000056.1:0-22472 GCF_040302605.1 Microbacterium sp. NPDC097977 | reverse complement strand
TGGGGAACTCGGTCGAGGCGATCGGCGGCATCGTCATCCTCGTGGTCGTGCTGATCCTCGCGACCATCCCGCTGGTGGTGTGGCTCACGACCAAGCTGCTGCTCGTGCCCTCGGTCCTGGTGCTCGAGCGGGCGACGTTCCGCGAGGCGTTCGTGCGATCCTGGCGCCTCACCCGCGGCCGGTTCTGGACCGCCTGGGGCGTCACCTTCCTGATCGGCGCGATCATGGGCGTCGCGATGCAGCTGGTGAACCTGCCGGCGACGCTGCTGGGCTCGATGTTCAGCACCGTGATCGCTCCGACCGGATCCGCCGACACCGGAGCGATCATGGGGTTCGTCTTCGCCCTGCTCGCCCCGCAGATCCTTCTGCTGGTCCTGCAGGCGATCACGCTCGTCGTGCAGAGCACCGCAGGCACGCTCGTCTACCTCGACAGCCGGATGCGATACGAGGGCCTCGACCAGGCCCTGATCGGCCACGTCGAGCGCCGCGATCTCGGGTGGACCGAGGAGCAGCTGGGCGATCCGTTCGTGATCGACCCGTCGAAGGCCGTGACGAGCGCGCCCCCGCCGAAGCAGGTGCCGGAGTGGGCGATGATGAGCGCCGGCTACGGGACGCAGGGGTACCCGGGTCAGCCCTACCCTGCGCAGCAGCAGTACCCGGCGCAGCAGCAGTACCGGGCGCAGCAGCAGTACCCGGCGCAGCCCTATCCGGCACAGCAGCAGTACCCCGCGCAGCCGTACCCCGCGCAGCAGCCGCAGCAATACCCGGCGCAGCAGCAGTACCCGGCACAGCCGCCGTACTCCGCGCCGTCCGCTCCCCCTCCCGCTCCCGCCGCGCCGCCGGCCCCGCCCGCGGCGAGCGCGGAGTCGACCTGGGCGGCCCCCGGCACCGGAGGTGAGGGTCCGGCATGATCCGCCTCCTCGACGATGTGCGCGTGCCGGACGGCGACGAGGCGAGGCGGTGGGCCGAGCAGGAGCTCGCGGATCCCCGCTACGCGGACGCGAAGCCGACCTGGTTCGATCTCATCGCCCGGGACATCGGCCGGTTCCTGGCCGATCTCTTCAGCGCCGACAACGGCGCGAGCGTCGGCCCCTCGGCTCTGATCATCGTCAGCATCATCGTCTTCGGCGCGCTCGTCGCCGCTCTGATCATCTGGGGCCGCCCGCGGCGCTCGCAGTCGGTCCGCGCGCTCCGGGGCGGTCTGCTCGGCGCCGAGGACGATCGGTCGGCGGCCCAACTCCGCACCGACGCCGACCGCGCCGCCCGCGCCCAGGACTGGGACGAGGCGACCATCCTCCGATTCCGCGCGCTGGCGAGAGGTCTGCTGGAGCGCGACCTCATCGACCCGTCTCCCGGTGCCACCGCCCAGGCCATCGCCCGGGAGGTCTCCTCGGTCTTCCCGCTCGAGACCGACCCGGTGCGTCGCGCCGCGGTCTCGTTCGACGATGTGCGGTATCTGCGGCATCCGGCGACCGCCGAGCGCTACGCCGAGCTCGCCGCGACCGATGAGCGGCTCAGCTCCCTGCGCCCCGACCTGGTGCCCGCATGAGCGTGATCGACCACAGCGTGGTCACCGAGCGGGATGCGAGCGGCCCGGAGGTCGCCGATTCGTCGACGGCCGAGCAGCCACACCGCCGCCGACGCCTGAAATCGCTGATCGGATGGCTGATCGTCGCCGCCCTCGTCCTCGGCGGCGTCTTCGTCGCGATCCAGGTGGGCGTCCGGATGCCGGACCAGCGCGGCGCCCTCGACCCCGAGAGCGTGGGAGACTCGGGCGCCATGGCCCTCGCGCAGATCCTCGAGCAGCAGGGTGTGGAGGTGTCGGTCTTCCGCTCGAGGACCGACGCACGTGCCGCGCTCGACGCCGACACCACTCTGGTGATGGCCAATCCGTACACGCTGAGCGACGAGGGGATCGCCGACCTCGTCGAGCCCGCCGGCCGCGTGGTCTTCCTCTCCAGCAGCACGCACCTGCTGAACCTGTTCGAACTCGGAGCGAACGCCACCCCCGACTCCGCGCCCGTGGCGGCGGGGTGCGATGCCGCCGAGTTCGCGGATGTCGGCACGATCCGCCCCGATCGGCTTTTCACCCCCGCCGACGGTGTCGAAGGGTGCTTCGGAACCGACGCGTCCGCTGTGCTCATCGACGACGATGCCGACGCGACGCGGATCCTCGTCGAGGGCGCCCGACTGTTCAGCAACGCCTATCTCGCCGACGACGGCAACGCCGCCCTCGGCGTCGCTCTTCTGGGACAGACCGATCGTGTCGTCTGGTACGTGCCGAGCTTCGGCGACACGGACATCGAGGGCGAGACGCCCGACACGCTCGGCTCGCTCACGCCGGGATGGGTGACGCCCGCCATCCTGCTGCTGATGATCGCCGGCCTCGCCGCCGCAGTGTGGCGCGGCCAGCGCTTCGGTCCGCTCGTGTCGGAGACGCTGCCGGTCACGGTGCGCGCCTCCGAGACGATGCACGGGCGCGCGCGGCTGACCGCGAAGGCGGGCGACGCCGTGCACGCCTCAGAGGCGATCCGCGACGGCAGCAGGCGCCGGCTCGCACGACGACTCGGACTGGCCGTGACCGCGACGCCCGAGGAGATCGCCGACGCGGCATCCGACCGACTCCGCATCCCGCGCGGCTCGCTGCACGAGCTGCTCGCGGGTCCGCTGCCCGCCGACGATCCCACCCTGATCGACCTGGCTCGGCGCCTGGGCGAGCTGGAGCAGGCCGTCGACGCCTCCACCCTCATCGAGCGGAGGGACGAGTGAGCGCTCGAACCCCCGTGACCGCCATCCCTTCACCGCTACGGAAGCCGAGGACACCACGTGACCGCTGAGAACTCCACCGACGCCGAACTGCGTCAGGCCATGCACCGCGTGCGCATCGAGGTCGACAAGGCCGTGGTCGGCCAGGCGGGCACCGTCACCGGACTGCTGGTCTCGCTGCTCGCTCGCGGTCACGTCCTGCTCGAGGGCGTGCCCGGTGTCGCCAAGACCCTCGTGGTCCGCTCGTTCGCCCGGGCCCTCGGCCTCGACACCAAGCGCGTGCAGTTCACCCCCGACCTCATGCCGGGCGACGTCACCGGCTCGCTCGTGTACGACGCCCGCACCGGCGAGTTCGACTTCCGCGCGGGGCCGGTGTTCACCAACATCCTGCTCGCCGACGAGATCAACCGCACACCCCCGAAGACGCAGGCAGCGCTGCTGGAGGCGATGGAGGAGCGGCAGGTCTCGGCTGACGGCATGAGCCGCCCGCTGCCCGATCCCTTCCTCGTCGCCGCGACCCAGAACCCGATCGAGCACGAGGGCACCTACTCCCTGCCCGAGGCGCAGCTGGACCGCTTCCTGATGAAGCTCGTCGTCGGGATGCCGGAGCGCGACGCCGAGGTCTCCGTGCTGCGCAAGCACGCCTCCGGGTTCTCGCCCCGCGAGCTGACGGGTGTCGAGGCCACGGTGTCGGCGGACGAGATCCGTGCCGCCCAGGCCGCCGCGGGCAGGGTCGAGGTGACCGACGATGTGCTCGGATACGTCGTCGACCTCGCCAGAGCCACGCGGCAGTCGCCGTCGGTCGAGCTGGGCGCGAGCCCGCGCGCGTCGACCGGCCTGCTCGCAGCCGCGAAGGCCTGGGCCTGGCTCAACGCCTCGTCGGCGGTCACCCCCGACCACGTGCAGACGATGCTGGTGCCGGTCTGGCGTCATCGACTGCAGCTGCGGCCGGATGCGCAGATGGAGGGCGTGTCGGCGGATGCCGTGCTGACCTCGGTCGTGCAGCAGACGAGGGTGCCGATCTAGGTGTTCGTCACCGGTCGTCTCGCGCTCGCCGTCGCCGTCGGCATCGTTCCCGTCGTGCTCGCCGGGCTCGCGGGCTATCCCGCATACGCCGCTCTCGGCATCTGGGTGGGGCTGTGCATCCTGCTGCTGGTCGTGGACGTGCTCACAGCGCCCAGCCCGCGCACGGTCGTCGTCACCAGACGCGTACCGACGCGTACGCGACTCGGCGAGCCGGTGCCGGTGAGCGTCGCTCTGCAGAACCTCGGCTCCCGCACCCTGCATGCACTGATCCGCGACGCGTGGCAGCCCACGGCCGGCGCAGACGAGGGCCGACAGCGGCTCATCGTGCCGCCGGGGGAACGACGTCGCGTCGCGATCCCGCTCCTCCCCCGCCGTCGTGGCGAGCTGTCCAGCGAGTTCGTGATGATCCGCTCGCAGGGACCGCTCGGGCTCGCCGGCCGACAGGCCCGCCACCGAGTGCGCGGCACGATCCGGGTGCTGCCGGCCTTCACCTCGCGCAAGCACCTGCCGTCGCGTCTGGCCCGTCTGCGCGAGCTCGACGGCAACACGAGCATCCAGGTGCGCGGCCAGGGCACGGAGTTCGATTCGCTGCGCGAGTACGTGCGCGGCGACGACGTGCGCTCGATCGACTGGCGAGCGACCGCACGGGCCGGGACCACGATGCTGCGCACCTGGCGTCCTGAGCGCGACCGACACGTGGTGATCATCATCGACACCGGGCGCACGGCCGCGGCCCGCGTGGGTGACGGGACGAGGGTTGACGCGGCGCTGGAGGCGTCGTTGCTGCTCGCGGCCCTCGCGGCACGTGCCGGTGACCACGTGCACCTGCTGATGTACGACCGTGTGGTCCGCGCGCGCGTCACCGGCGTCGACGGCTCGGCGCTGCTTCCCGCACTCACCGACGCCATGGCGCCCGTGCACGCGCGTCTGGTCGACACCGACTGGCCCGGCGCGTTCGCGGCCGTGCGCACTCTCACCACCCGCCCCGCGCTGATCGTCGTGCTCACCGCACAGGACGCCGCGGAGTCGGCACGCGGGTTCCTCGGGGCCTTCCCCGATGCCACGAGGGCCACCTCCATCCTCGTCGGATCCGTGACGGACGACGGCATCGCCGACCTCGCGCAGAGACGCGGCTCCCGTGAGGAGATCTATCTCGCGGCCGCGGCCGAGCGCACGATGCGCGATGCCGAGAACGTGGCGGATGCCGTGCGTCGCGCCGGTGGCGAGGCGATCGCCGCCGACCCCGAGACCCTGCCTCCGAGGATCGCCGACCGCTACCTGGAGCTCAAGGCCGCCGGGCGTCTGTGAGCACGGTCCCGCCCGTGATCACGGTGTCTTCTGTGAGCACGGACTGACGCGGGGTCCGCGCGCTCAGCCCGCGAGCAGTCGGGGCGTCCCCGCCTCGTACTCGATGAGGTCGCCCGTCTCGCCGCGGCGGTGCGCACGACCTCCGATGACGACCATGTAGATCAGGAAGGCACCGAGCGCCGCGGCCCCGATACCGATCTTGAGCGGCCAGGGCAGGGCCCACCCGGTGATGAAACCCTCGATCAGTCCGGATGCGAACAACGAGAACACCAACCCGATCGCGACCGTCGCCAGTGCGCGTCCCTCTGCAGCCAGCGACTCGCCCCGGGAACGGTGCCCCGGCGCCACCCAGGACCAGAACAGATGCAGTCCTGCGGCCGCTGCGACGAAGATCGACGTCATCTCGAGGAGCCCGTGCGGGAGGATGTAGAGGATCATCACGTCGACCTTGTCGTGGGCGACCATGACGGCTCCCGAGACCCCGAGGCCCATCGCGTTCTGCACGAGCACCTGGATCGGCCACAGCCCGGTGATCCCGAACAGCACGCACTGCAGGGCGATCCAGGCGTTGTTCGTCCAGACCATCCCCATGAACACGGCGGCCGGGTTGTCGGTGTAGTAGCCGGTGAAGCTCTCGTCGGCGTACTGCTGGAGCATGTCGGGCGGCCCGAGGGTCGCGATGAGGGCGGGGTCGGAGGATATCCAGGCGGCCGTGCCGACGACGACGGCGATGAAGGACACCGCGATGATCAGAGTGGTCCAGCGCAGCCGGTACAGCGCCGCCGGCAGCTGCGACGAGAAGAAGCGGGCGGTCTGGGTGAGGATGCTGTCGGAGGCGCCGGTGAGGCGCAGACGCGCCCGCACCAGGATCGTCGACAGGTACGCGCCCTGCGGCGACTCTCCCACCGAGGTCTTGAGCTCGGCGAGATCAGCGGATGCCGCGCGGTAGCGCACGATCAGCTCATCGACGCCGGCTCCGTCGAGGCGCGCGCGGCTCAGTTGCTCCAGCCGCTCCCACTCGGCGCGGCGTGCATCTGTCAGCGCATCGGCATCCACCTGATTTACTGTACTCATGTCTGCCCCGCTCGATGCCTCCGACGAGGTGCTCTCCGGCGAAGCCGTCGCGATCGACGTGCAGCCGGTGGGCTTCGTCCTGAGGGCGGCCGGAGCGATCATCGACCTGCTCCTCGGACTCGGAGTCTTTCTCCTGACCGTGTTCCTGCGGATCTGGCTGCTCAACCTGGGGCTGCTGGACGAGGCGACGGATCGCATCGCGACGGTCGTGTCGATCGTGATCAGCTTCGTCGTCCTGCCGATCACCATGGAGGTCGCCCTCAAGGGCCGCAGCCTCGGCAAGCTCGCGGTGGGCGGGCGGATCGTGCGCATCGACGGCGGGGCGACCGGGTTCCGCCACGCGTTCATCCGTGCGCTCCTCGGCGTGCTGGAGATCTATCTGACCCTGGGAAGCGTCGCCGTCCTGGCGGGGGCGTTCAGCGCTCGATCGCAGCGGCTGGGCGACATGGTCGCGGGCACGTACAGCCAGCGGGTGCGCGCGCCCACGCTCGTCGCGAGCGTTCCCGTACTTCCGCCGATGCTGGCAGGGTGGGCGCAGATCGCCGACGTGGCGAGGCTCCCCGACCGGCTCGCCCGGCGCATCTCGCAGTTCCTGCAGAGCGCACCCCGCATGGTCCCCGCGGCCCGCGCACGCGTCGCGCAGGACCTGCTCACCGAGGCCGCACCGTTCGTCTCCCCCCTGCCCCCGGAGGCGCCGGAGATCGTGCTGGTCGGGATCACGGTCCTCCGTAGGGAGCGCGAGGGCCGCGCCCTGCAGAACGCCGACCGTCGAGCCGAGAAGCTCACAGGACGGCGCGTGGGCGTCTGAGGAGGCCTCTCCCGACCGCAGCGCGGAGTCGTGTCCGGCGCGCCCGGATCGGCCCCGGACGCGTCCAGGAGGATCAGGCCCGCAGAGCCTCGTGCCGCACGACGATCCAGCCGGAGGGCACCGAGAGGCGATCGGCATGGGGAGCGCAGAGATCGTGCGAGTGCGGATGCCCCGCGAGCCCCAGAGGGCCGAGCGCGGCCATCTGGTCGCCGTAGTCGTAGGTGATCGTCGCCACGGCTTCTCGCGCGCAGCCGACCTTCGAGCAGAGTCGTCCGTTCATCTCCGCCAGGCTACGTCGCCGAACGGAGCTCGTCCGGATGCCGCGCCGCCGCCGCTCGCAGACTCGGCTTAGACTTTCGCTATGCCCCGTCGCCCCCGCACCTCCGACTCGCCGCGCCGTGGGGCTCGGCACGGACGGCACGGCCGCGTGGGCCGCAGCGAGGCCGTGCGCCCTCCCCTCGCCCCGCTCGACGGCCGCATCGATCGCTTCGACCTCACGGTCGGCACCGCGGTGGAGTTCCTGCGCGGAACCTGGCCCGAGCTTCAGGAAGTGAGATTCGAGATCGGCGGGATGCCGGACTTCGACGCGACCGACGAGGTGCCCCGCTGGCACCTGGACCATCAGCAGCAGCGGATCGTGCTGTTCCGACTTCCGATCGAACGCCTGCTGCCTCCCGGACACGACGACGTCGCGCACCGCAAAATGGCGATCGAGAGCGCCGTCTTCCGCGCCGCGGCGGAGTACGTGGGCCGCGAACCCTGGGACTTCGGCGGCCACGACCACTGATGCGCCGCCGAGGCGCCGCCCGGCGTCAGGGATAGACGGTGATGCTCTGCTGCGTGCCGGCCGCCGGCCACAGCGGCCAGACCGCGAGCGCACCGGTGTCGGTCATCGTCACGGAGGCATGGATCGGGCCGGACCCGGTCAGCGAGTACACCGTGCGCGGACGCACCTCGATCGACGACGACGAACCGGCCGGGACCTCGACCTCGACGGGCTCGCCGCCGGCGACGGGTTCGACCTGCACCGTCGCGTCGACGTCCTCGGTGTTCACGAGCACCAGCCGGGGAGCGGGCCCGAGCGGGATGGCCGCGAGCACCTCGTCATCGATCTCCGGTGCGGGCAGCACCCAGGCGAAGTCGTCCTGCGGGCCACCTCCCTCCTGCTGGCGGACCCCGGAGAGCACCGGGGTGTCGGAGTCGACCCGCACCGTGTACTCCCCCGGCGCCAACGCGGACAGGGACAGTTCGGTCGGCGCGCCCGCCGTCAGGGGTACGTCGAACGTCCCGGCTGTCGCCGCGGATCCGAGAGCGTTCACGGTCACGACCGCCTGCGCATCAGCGTCGGGAGACATCAGGCGCACGACCGTCGAGTCCCCGTTGTCGCCCTGGGTCTCGAAGAGCCGGACCCCCGGGAGCACCGCGTGCTGCTGCGGGGCGGCCACGGCATCCTGCAGGTCGACACCCGCGGGATCCAGCGTGCGGGTGAGCGAGGACTGGAGAACGGCGCGCACCGGTGAGCCGGTGGCGGTGACATGCACCATCGGCAGATCGGATCCCGCGGCGAGCGAGGTCAGCGGCACGGCCGACTGCGACTCGGCCGGCACGATCACGGTGCGCGACGCCCGGACGGAACCGTGGGCGACAAGGGTGACGGTCGAGGGCACGACTCCGGGGTTCGTGAGCACGATGAGGTCCTCCGTGCCCGTCTGCACCGAGCCGCCGACGATCCAGGAGTCCTGGCTCGCGGGACGGCAGGGCGCGGCGGCCAGACCCGAGAGATCCTCGGCGGCGAGCGAGATCGACTCGGTGGCGGCCAGCAGCGGCGCCACACGTCCCTCCACCGCTCCGACCAGACGCTGCGCGGAGCCCCCCTCGGCGAGGTCGTCTGCGACGAGCGGGGTGGTCTCGGCCGACCCCGAGGATCCGGCGGCCGAGAGGGCCGGCGACCCGGCCGTCACCATCTGGAAGGGGTTCGCGGGGTCACGGCCGATGGCCCGGAAATCGCCGTTGCACACGAGCACCGTGTCGCCGGGCAGCGGCGTCACCTCCGCGCTCGCGGGCTCGTGCTGAACCGACGGCCAGGGCGCGGTGACCCCGAGCACCACCGCGACCACGCATGCGCCTGCGACGACCGCGCCGGTCAGCAGGCGGGCACCGGTCGCAGCCGCTCGGAATGCGCGCGTACCGCTCATGACCGCTCTCCCTCATGCGTCGTCGAACCGGGTTCATCGGTATCTGAACCGGACTCCCCGTCGGCGGAGACCGCCTCGGGTGCCGGGGCACCGCCCGTGCCCTCTGCCTCGGCGGCATCAGCCGGGCCGGCATCGGCCACCACGGTCCCATCGGCCACCGCGGTCCGATCGGCCACCGCGGTCCCGTCTGCCTCGACGGCGCCCTGCGGCATCCCTCGTCCTTCGACCGACTCCGCGACCGCGGCGGGCACGACGGGGATGTCGTCGTCCCGATCCTCCGGGTGCCGGGGAAGGACCAGAGGCTCCTCGGGCGCGCGACCCACGATTCGCGAGGTGGCACGGGCCGCGCGACGCGACGCACGCGTCGGCACCGAGAGCAGCAGGGCGGCGAAGAGCATCACGAACTGCAGCGTGACCACGAGGCGCGACGTCGCCTGCTCGCCGCCGGAGAGCGAAGCTCGCGGGGATGCCTCGGACTCGAGACGGTAGAGGACTCCGCGATCCGTGGACCCGGCCGGCACGAATCCGGCCCGCTGGTCGAGGGAGCTCTCCGCCGATGTGCCCAGTGCACGGGCTTGATCGGACTGCTCGTCCGACGCGCTGGACAGCAGGACGTAGGAGATGCCGGCATCCCCCAGCTCCCCTGCCGCGTCGAAGTCCCGGGCCGAGAGGAGATCGACGGAGAGTGTGGTCAGATCGGTGCCGCGCAGCTCCGTGGCCGTCGACAGGATCGTCGCCTGGGCCCCCAGCGTCTCGCTCCCGCCCCAGACGACCTCGGTCGCGAGCCCGCCGTCGTTCTGCGGGGTGAGGACGAGGGTGCCGACGGGACGGTCGGCCCCCGCCTGCGCAGCCACATAGGCGGGGAGCGTCGAGACGGGACCGTCACGGAGTGCGGATTCGTCGGAGTGGGTGGCGGCGAGCGCGGGAGCAGCGCACACGGCGATCGCGAGACCGGCCACGGCAGCGCTCACGAGGCGCACTCGTGGCGCGGTCAACGCGGTGTCGAGGGTGACCACCGCGGCTCCGGTGAGACCGATCCAGGCGACGCTCAATCCGGCGCCGGGCCAGATGGCCACCGGCGTACCCTGCGCGAACGATACCGAGATGCCGACGGCCAGGAAGGCCGTGGCGAGACCCGACAGGGCGACGACGAGCAGTGTGATGCCCGCGCGCCACCGTGGCGCGACCGCGGACACCAGCGCGAGCACGGCGAGGGGGGCGAGCAGAAGCCCCGCCCAGGGCGCCAGGTCCGTACCGAGCCAGCCGGTCCATCCGGCGATTCCGCCCGTGGGGAAGCCCGAGGCGAGTGCGAGGCGACCGGCGGCGTCCGCCGCGACCTGAGGCCCCGCCCAGATCGATCCGGGGTCCGCGAGCACGGCGAGCAGAGTCCCGTGCCGCACCTGCCAGATCACGAGCGGCGCGAACAGCGCGATCGCGGGAACCGGCAGCCACAGCAGCCGGACAGCCCCACGGAAGCGGGCGGAGGCGAGGGTGATCCCCAGAGCGACGACCCACAGGAACAGAAGCGCGGGCGCCAGCGAGGGTGCACACGCGAGGACCGCGGCGAACAGGAGGGATGCCGCGCCCGACGCCCCCCAGGAGCGATGCGTCACGACGGCGGCGTGGAAGAGCCAGGGCAGAAGCAGATGCACGAGCACCCCGGTCGGGCGGCCGTCGACCAGGGCCGTGAGGAAGGTCGGCGCGAGCGCCCAGACGACACCCGTGAAGATGCGGAGGCCCGAGCGGTCGGTGACGCGGGTGGCGGCGAACCATCCGCCGAGGACGGCGAGCGGCAGAGCCAGAATCCACAGCAGCACGAGCGAGAACGACGGCGCTCCCGGCCACAGCGACCCCAGGACGGCGACGACCGCGGCGAACGGATCGGCCGGGCCGACGACATCGGCACCGAGACCGCGCAGCCCCCAGGCCGCGTCGTCCCAGAGCGCCCCGACGGTCGCGCGCAGGGGAAGCAGGCCGCCGCCGCCGAGCACAGGCCAGGCGAGAACGGTGGTGAACGTCGCCAGACTCACGACGAGAGCCGCGAGCACGGCCCAGGCGCCGCCGCCCGAGAAGAACCGCAGCTCGCTCACGGCTCCGCCTTCGCTCCCGTGCCCGTCGTCGAGGCGACGCCGCAGGTCGCCTCCGCTGACCCGCAGGGGGGCGATGCTCGCCCAGCTCGAGGTGCGGAACGAGCGGATCCGCCGGCGTGATCGTGCGATCGCACCGAACCGGACCATCGCGGTCGCGGCGGCACCCCACTCGGGAGCGACGGCCTCGGGGCGCTTGCCGACGAGATGGGTGATCGATCGCCAGAGAGCGAGCGGGAGCAGCGCGAGCCAGTGCAGAGGCACCGCGAAAGCGGGCGCGTAGGCGAGTCTGCGGTGCAGCTGAGCGAGACGCGTGACGAACGCGCGCCTGCTCCGCCCTGTCGGCAGCGCGGCGGGACCATCCGGCGAGACGGACACGCGCGCGGCCGGTGCGAGCACGACACGACCGCCGCCGAGGCGTGCGCGCACGCCGAGGTCGAGCCCCTGGTCGGCCCCGGCGAGTGCGGCATCGGGGCGCAGCGCGTCGCGCACCTCGCCACGGATCAGCATTCCGCGGATGTCGGCTCCGAGGGCGTCGTCGCTTCCGTCGTGCTGACCCTGATCGAGCTCTCCCGCGGCCAGCTCGACCGAGCGCCCGAGCGTCGTCATGCTGACGCCGAGCGAGACGATCTCACGATCGTTGTCGGTGTGCACGAGCTTCGGGGCGACGATCGCCGCGGACGGCGAGCGCTCGAGCATGCCGACGAGTCGCTCCAGGGCGCGACGGTGAGGCGCGGTGTCGTGCGCGAGCAGCCAGACGGCGCTCCCCTCGGCGATCCGCGGGCGGGCCAGCTCGACGGCATCCGCGAAGGAGGTGGTGCCGCGCGCCTCGATGATGCCCTCGACGGCCGCCGCGACGGCTGCGCTCTCCCGGGCGGATGCGGCATCACCGCACATCACCAGAGTGACGGCCGCAGGCGGGGTGGTCTGCGCACGCAGCGCGTCGAGCGTGCGGAGCAGCTGCGCACGGGCGGAAGATCCTGGGCGCGCGACGATGATGGCGTGAACTCGGGCTGGCATGACGTCGTCAGCCTAGGCGTGCCCCGGGCCTGCGCTGCTCAGGGCACCCGGCGTGGCCGCGAAGCGGTCCGCGTGGATCACGTCGGTCGCCGACGGCGACCGGACGCGGTGTCAGCTGGCGCGGCGCTTCAGCTTGCGGCGCTCGCGCTCGGAGAGTCCGCCCCAGATACCGAAGCGCTCATCATTGTTGAGCGCGTACTCGAGGCATTCGCCGCGCACGTCGCAGGAGGTGCAGATGCGCTTGGCATCGCGGGTCGAGCCGCCCTTCTCGGGGAAGAACGCCTCGGGATCGGTCTGCGAGCACAGCGCGTCGGCCTGCCAGGCCAGGGCGCTGTCATCCTCGGCATCTGTCTTCCGGACCCCGGGGACACCGAGGTTGATCGGATCGACGAACCAGTTCTCCGGTACGTCTGAACGGTAACCCGTCATCTCGCTCTCCAACCCCTGAATATCCGCCCCCTCGGCGGGCCGCGCAGAACTAATTACACCCGTGTCATTCCCATCGGTCAAGTCGTGGATCGTAAACCCTCAATCCGATCTTGAAGGTTCTTGAGCCTCGCACGGCGTGTCGCGCGGCGGGTCGAGGTCAGTCCGTGCGTGATCCGGGAGACGCCACGAAGGCCTCCCCCGCGCCGACGACGGTGAGGCGTCCCTCGTCGGCGGTCGCGAAGGCCGCGGTGCCGATCGGGACGTCCCGCGTCTCGCCGTCCGCGCCGCGCACCTGCACCCGTCCGGCGGTCGCGAGCACCATGGTCGGTCCGTCCACCTCGACGTCCACGTCGGCGCCGTCGAGCGCGATCCGTCGCAGCGCGAAGTCGGCGACCGGGACCGGATATTCGGTGACCGCGCCGACCGCGTCGGGGCGGAGCACCGGGACCTCCCCGGTGGTGGTGTCCAGGATCCCGAGGAGCTCGGGCACGTCGATGCGCTTGGGCGTGAGACCGCCCCGGAGCACGTTGTCGCTCGCGGCCATGATCTCGACGCCGAGACCTGCGATGTACGCGTGCAGCAGTCCTGCCCGGAGGAACACGGCCTCACCCCGCTGGAGCACCACATGATTCATCAGCAGTGCGACCACGACGCCCGGGTCACCGGGGTAGGTGCGCGAGATGTCCGCCACCGCACGCAGCGCGACGCTCCACCCCCCCGCATCGGACGCGGTCACGGACCGCACCGCGTCGATCACGTCGTCGACGGCGGCCTGCGCCTGCCCGGAGAGGAGCCAGCCGATCGTGTCACGCAGGACGTCCCCTTCTCCGCGAAGACGCGCGGCGAGAGCGCCGACACCGGCACCCGCGCCGAGCGCATCCAGCAGGCGCAGTGTGTCGTCGACCGGACGAAGACCGCTGAGCGACTCGAAGCGCTCGCTGAGCGCCACGATCAGCTCGGGCTTGTGGTTGTCGTCGCGGTAGTTGCGCGTCGGGTCGTCGGAGGCGAGAGCGGCCTCCCGCTCCCATCCCGCCCTGGCCTGCTCGATCGTCGGGTGCACCTGGATCGACAGCGGCGAGGCTGCCGCGAGGAGCTTCAGCAGGTAGGGAAGCGAGCCGCCGGTGACGGCATCGAGCGTGGATCCGCCCTCCACATCGGCCGGATCCCCAGGATGGTCGCCGAACCACACCTCCGCCTCCGGAGCGTCCGAGGCGGCGCGGCCCTCGAGTTCGGCGAGGAGCGTCTGCGACCCCCAGGCGTAGTCGCGGGGCACATTCGAGAGACTCAGCAGCATGTCACCAGAGTATTGCCACGGATGCCGACGGGCCGCCAGCGCCACCCACAGGTGCGGCGCCAGTCGCGCGCGGTAGCCTGAACGCGATGGCGCATTACACGAAGCATCCGGTCGCGGCCCCGCCCCGCGCGCCCGAGCGCGAATCGACGGGGCATCTGGTGTTGCGCGGATTCGTGATCATGATGATGCTCGCCGCCTTCGCGCACTCGGCGATCTACAACGTCGTCGGCGAGATCGGCGCGTTCATCACCCTGATCGCCTTCCTCATCGCCACCCTCGCCATCGGCATCCCGATGATCGCCCGCCGCCGACCGAGCGCCTTCCCCTGGCGCCGGCTCCCCTGGGCGGCCGTGGGCTACACGGCGCTCGCACTGCTCTCGGTCGCCTGGTCGCAGTGGCGTGGCGCCACCGTCATCACCTGGGTGCTGCTCGCGACGGTGACCGTCGGCGCACTGTTCATCGTGCAGGTGCTGACCTGGCACGAGATCGTGCGCGCGCTCGCCTCGACGTTCAAGTGGATCCTCGGCCTCTCGCTCGCGATCGAGCTCTGGGTCGCTCTCGTGGTGCACGAGCCGATCCTGCCGAACTTCTTCGTACGCCCCGAGGGCGACCTCGACCCGCACTGGTACTGGGTGCGCGGGAACCTCCTGGACGGAGGCCGTATCCAGGGCATCGTCGGCAACTCGAACATCATGGCGATCATCTGCCTGTTCGCGCTGCTCACGTTCGGGGTGCTGTTCGCGGCGCGCACGCGGTGGCGCACGACTCTCGCGCTGTGGTCTCTGCTCGCCGCCTACTTCCTGCTCCGCGCGGGGTCTGCCACCGCGTACGCGTGCGCCGCGGCCGCCGCACTCGTACTGGTGGTCGCCCTGCTGATGCGCCGCGCCCGCACTCCGGGCGCACGCACGCGGCTGTACGTGATCTTCATCGGCGGCACGGCCGTCGTGGGCGCAGCGCTGTGGCTGCTGCGCGAGCCCCTCTTCGCGCTGCTCGGTCGGAGCGCCGACCTCACGGGTCGATCCGACCGGATCTGGAGCGCGGTCCTGGAGCGGGTCGCGCAGCATCCGCTCTTCGGCAACGGATTCTCCAGCCCCTGGGTCCCCTTCGACCCGGCATTCCAGGGATGGATCGAGGATCACGGCATCACGGTCTTCCACGCGCACAACATGTGGCTCGACGTGCTCATGCAGCTCGGAGTGCTCGGCGTCATCCTGATGGCATTCGCCTACCTCAGCCTGCTGTGGAGGTCGTGGTTCTTCGCGATCGACCGGCCACGGTGGGACCTGGGTGCCGATCGCCCGTACTCGGCCCTCACGCTGCTGCCGAGCCTCTTCACCGCCGTGCTGCTCGTGCAGGGACTGACCGAATCGACCCCGATCATGCTGTGGGGCTGGATGCTCCTGGTCATGTTCTCATTCAAGATCAAGGTCGTCCCCCTGGTCGGCATCGGCGAACGCGAGCGCGTGATCGAACGCGGCGAGAGAACCCGGCGGGTGCCGTGACCTCGACGCGCCGACTGCCGGACCTGCTCGGCTCCGCAGAATTCGCCCGCGCCTACACGATCGCGGTCCTGACCGCGGTCTTCGCCTCCTTCACGATCGAGCGGGCGGCGTCCGCGGTGACCCTGGGGACGGTGATCGCCGCTCTGTGCGGCCTGGGGGCCGCGATCCTCTGGGTGCGGCGGGAGGAGCTCTCGCTCCTGCGCATCGCACCGTCATCACTTCTCGCCTTCCTGGCCTGGGCGGCGATCAGCCTCGCGTGGAGCACGGACAAGTCCGACACGATCCTCGGGTGGCTGGAGCTGGTCGGATTCGCCTTCCTCGCCATCACGGTCGGCCACATCCGCGACACCCTGCAGACCGTGCGCGCGCTCGGCGACACGCTCCGGCTCCTCCTGGTCGTCTCGCTCGGGCTGGAGATCCTCTCCGGCGTCCTGCTCGACACTCCCTTCACCTTCCTGGGGATCCAGGGTCTGCTCGCAGACGGGGGGCCCGTGCAGGGCATCTTCGGCAGCCGCAACATGCTCGGCTTCGTCACGGTGATCGCGCTCATCACGTTCGTGATCGAGTGGCGCTCGCAGTCCCTCACGCCACGCATCGCCGTCCCGTCGATCGGGCTGGCCGCGATGCTGGCTTTCTTCTCCTCATCCCCGACCGTGCTGGTGCTGGCGGCGGCCGTCGGGGTCGTCGCCGTCGCCCTCACCATCGTCCGGCACACGCCCAGCGAACGGCGCACCCTCGTGCAATGGGTGCTCGGAGTCCTGGTCGCCCTGGCACTCGCCGCGGCGTTCGCTCTGCGGCATGTGATCATCGCGCTGCTGGATGCCGGTTCGGACTTCTCCATCAGGGCGACCCTGTGGAACACCATCCTCGACTTCGCGGCACTCAAACCCGTCGAAGGCTGGGGGTGGTTCGGGTCCTGGGCGCGCGGCGAGTTCCCCTTCACGTACATCAACTTCCTGCTCGACGACCGTCATCAGAGCGCGCTCAACGCCTACTTCGACGTCCTGCTGCAGCTGGGCACGGCCGGGCTCCTGCTCTTCCTCCTGTTCGGGGGCATCGCGACCGTGCGCTCGTGGCTCGTGGCGAGCATCCGACGATCGGTCGTGTACGCCTGGACCCCGCTCATGCTCGTCGCCCTCGCGGTGGAGTCGATGTTCGAGAGCTTCACGCTGGTCGGCGCGGGCTGGTTCATGCTCGTCCTGTGCGCGCTGCGTGCGGGGCAATCCCGCTCCTGGCGCGAGAACATCGACGCCGCGCACACGGGTGCGATCCCGACGCTGCGCTCGGAGCGCTGACGCGCTCGAGTCCGCGCCGGGGTTTCCGAGGTCGTCCGGGTAGGCTGTTGTGTGCCCGCGGCGTCCCGCGGACTCGAGCTTCCGGAGATCTCACCTCGTGACACATGTCCCCTTCGACCCGGCGTCCGCGACGATCGTCATCGTCACGTTCAACCGCTCCCACCTGCTGACGGGCCTTCTCGAGAGCATCGCCTCGATGGAACCGAAGCCGGGCCACGTCGTGATCATCGACAACGCGTCGTCCGACGACACCACCGAGGTCGTCGACTCGTTCCGCGAGCGCCTCGGCACCGAGCTCGTGTACCGGCGCCTGGAGACGAACACGGGCGGCTCCGGCGGCTTCAGCGAGGGCATGCGCACCGCGTACGAACTGGGATCCGAGTGGATCTGGATGATGGACGACGACGTCGAGGTCGTCCCCGACGGTCTCGCCAAGATGGGAAAGTGGACGCCCCGCTTCAAGAGCATCCAGGGCCGACGCTACGACTACGACGGCAGCGAGTTCTACTGGCAGTACCGCATCGCCGAGCGCATGGGCATCCCGATCCCGTTCGCCCCGTCCGGCTTCGACTCCTCCGGCTACAAGGAGATGAACAGCGGATGCTTCGAGGGCATGTTCATCCACCGCTCGATCGTGACGCAGATCGGCCTGCCCGACCCCAGATTCTTCATCTACTGGGATGACCAGATGTACGGCTGGCTCGCCTCGCGCAGGACCACCGCCGTCATCGTCGACGAGTTCGTGCTGCGGCGCACCCGTGAGATCAAGCAGTGGGACATGGGCATCCGCCACATGAACGCGTCCAGCAACGCCTACCGCTTCTACATCATGCGCAATCGCGCGTACATCAAGCAGTACTACCGCGTGCACGGCACCTACAACCCGGTCCTGTTCGGGCTCGGCACGTCGATGACCTTCGCCAAGGAGCTCATCCGGCTGCTGTTCGTGGAGCGCACCGTGCGCGGCACCAGCAATCTGTTCCGCGGACTCAAAGAGGGCGGCGTGCTCGGACGCGACCGCTCATGGACGCCGATGCCACCCCTGGAGGGCTGACCGACATGACCGACGAACAGCAGCCGGACGTCCGTTGGGCGCCCATGGAGCCCGCCCCGAGCAACCGCGGCCGCATCGCGCTCATCGTGGGGCTCGTCGTCGCGGTCCTCGTCGTCGTGGGGGTCCTGCTGTTCTTCCTCCTCCCCCGGGGCGAGGCACCGACCCCGGACGCGAGCGGGTCGCCGTCGCCCTCCGCGTCCGCGTCCCCCACGGCATCCGCGTCCGCGACCGCGACCCCCGTGCCGACCACCGAGCCCGAGCCCACCACGACGCCCGATCCGGACCCGACGGCACCGGTCACGGAACCTCCGACCGCTCCCGACCCGTCGCTCGGATCCTTCCGCGACAGCGTCAGGACCTGGCTCGACGACTCGCTGACCGGACTCGACATCGTCGGCGAGACCAGCGGCCAGGAGTCCCTCTCGGTGCTCAACACCCTGCAGGCCGACGCGCAGCGTCTCGCGGAGTCCGCCGCCCCAGGGTCGATCGCGACGGAGTGGAGCGACGGCGTCGCCGCGTATCAGCAGGCCCTCACCGACCTGCGCTCGAGCGCGTCAGCAGGAACCCCGTCGTCCGACGTGCTCACGCGAGCCCGCCAGGCCGTGGAGGACCTGCGGACGCTCGTCGAGCTCTGACGCGCGACGCGCCCGCCCGGGCGTCTGGTCCCGCCCGGGAGACCAGTCCCGCTCGGGCGTCTAGTCCCGCCCGGGAGACGCGTACAGCCGTGCGGCGAGCTGTGCCTTCTCCTCGCCCAGCAGGCGCGCACGATCCGGGAAGTCGGCCGCCGACGTGGCGCGCAGCTCTGCGGCGTCGACGTCGTCGCGCAGGGTCCATCCGGTGCCGAGCGTGATCAGCGAACCGTGCTTGACGTCGTAGTACCCCGAACGCGCGTTCACGACGGTGCCCCTCGCACCGGCCGCCGCCGCGAGGAGGTGGAAGTGGAAGCGGGAGGTCAGCCAGTCCTGCCCCGCCTTGGCCGGGAAGCCGTGGTCCCACATGCGGACGAAGGGGAAGAACGGCGCCCCCTCGTCGACGTGCTCCGCGGCGTACTTCGAGTCGTCCGGCGGGATCGCCTCGGCGAAGCCGACTCCCGAGCCGCCGTGCTGCGCCCTGAACGCCTCCACCAGATCGCGCAGGTCGGAGTCGTCCTCATCGTCGAACATGTCGCCCTGGACCAGGACCATCGCGTCGGGGACGTCCTCCTCGTCCGCGTAGAGTTCGCGGCTGTTCGCGAACGCGAGGAAGGCATCGTCGACCCCGGCACGCACTCCGACGGCGTCCGCACTGTCGGCGTCACGCGCCTCCGCGTAGTCGAACTGCGCGAACTGCTCCGCGAGGCGCTCGCGCAGGTCGCCGCTGACCGGCATGAATCCCTGACCGGTGGCGTAGATCCTGATGCCGAAGTCCGCCTTCAGCGTGGTCATCGCCGCGATCACGCCGAAGTTCTCGGGCCAGATCTCGTTCATGTATCCGCCACCGAGCAGATGCACCGACTCCATCCGGCGCAGCTCCCTGAGCCCGAGGTCGTACCGTGGGGATCCGAGGTCGCGCAGCAACGTGCCGGCCCGCTCGCCGGCGGGTTCCGGGTCCGCCGGGCCCGTGTGCGCCATGTGCCACAGCGTGTTCGTCGTCCGCAGGCGCGGGTGGGTGTCGTGGAACAGGTGAGCGGCGCGCCCCGGCTCGATGGTGTCGAGCCATACCTCGCGGTCGGGCTGATGCTCGGCGAGCCAGTCGAGCCAGGAGCGAGTGATGAACTCGTCGCCGAAGTTCGGCTGTCCCCCCGCCGAGACCAGATAGACCGGGCCCTGCGGCGCGGAGAAGAGTCGGGAGGCGGCGCGACGCAGATTCGTCGCCGCGCGCGCAGCAGAGAGAGCCATGGGTGGGACCGCCTCGGGTAGGCCGTGTCGGCGAGAGCGGGGGTACTCGCGCCGTTCCCCCGAGCCTACCGACGATCGCCGCGTGAGGCTCCGGACGCTCTCAGGTCGCGATGTCCTCGTTGTACCGGTCGAGCACCTCGGCGATGGAGGCATCCATCACCAGTGCGCCTCCGTCGAGGTACAGACCTCGCGTGCAGAAACGGCGGAGGTCGCGCTCGTTGTGACTGACGAAGAACAGGGTGCGACCGTCGGCGAGGAGTTCGTCGATCCGCCGATAGCACTTGTCTCGGAACGCCTTGTCGCCGACGGCGAGCACCTCGTCGACGAGCAGGATGGGCTCGTCGAGCTGAGACACCACCGAGAACGCGAGACGCACCTTCATGCCGTTCGACAGGTGCTTGTAGGGGGTGTCCTCGAAACCGTCGAGCTCGGCGAAGGCGATGATCCCGTCGTAGCGACGCGACACCTCGTCTTTCGACATCCCGTGCAGGCCGGAGGTGAGCCGGACGTTCTCTCGCACCGTCAGATCGCCCACGAAGCCTCCGGTGATCTCGATCAGCGGTGCGACACCTCCGTTGACGGCCACCGTCCCCTCGTCTGCGAGCAGAACCTTGGCGACGAGGCGCAGCAGGGTCGACTTGCCCTGCCCGTTGCGACCGACGACACCGATCGACTCCCCCTGCTGCACCGAGAAGCTGACGTCCCGCAGTGCCCAGAACTCTCCGGGGCGGGAACGTCGGGCCGCACCGGCGAAGAGATCCTTGAACGTGCGACCGCCTCGACGGTTGCGCCGGAAGCGCACCCCGAGTCCTGACACTTCGATGGCGACCGGCATCACAGCTCCTTCAGCACGGGGCGCTCGAGGGCGCGGAAGGTCCAGATGCCCAGTGCGAGGATCGCCACGCACATCACCGCGCTGACGATCACGGGCATCGGCTCCCACAGCTCGGGGAAGAACCCGACCCGATACAGGGTGAAGATGCCGGCGAGCGGGTTGAAGGCTCCGATCGTGTGGAAGGGAGCCGGAAGATCGCGGAAGCTGTAGATCACCGGAGAGGCGTAGAAGAGCGCCCGCAGGATCAGCGCCGTCGTGCGCTCGAGGTCGACGTAGAGCACGCACAGCGGCGCCACGAGCAGCCCCAGGCCGACGAGCAGGACGACCTGCATGATCATGGCCACGGGGAACCACAGCAGCGACCAGCTGACGGTCGCCCCGCTGAACACCGCGAACAGCACGAGGACCGGCAGAGACAGGAGGAACTCGATGCCCTTGCTGAGCACGATCCGGTTCACCCAGATCGACCGCGGGATCGCGGTGGATCTGACGAGCCTCGAATCCTTGCGGAAGGCACGTGTGAAGTCCGAGACCGACGAGTTGAACCAGACCCACGGCAGCAGTGCCACGATGAGGAACACGATGTACGGGTCCTCACCGACGCTGCGGTGGAAGATCTGGGTGAAGACGAACCAGTAGATCGCGCTCATCACGAGCGGATCGAGCACCGACCACAGGTAGCCGAGCGAACTCGTCGCGTAGCGCACCTTGAGATCGCGCGCCGACAGCAGCCACAGCGAATGCAGGTACCGTCGAGGCGTGCCGGGCGCCCCGACGGTCGACTTGCTCATGTGACTCCTGTGCTCAGGCCGCCCGAGAGGGCGCGAGGTGCGTTCAGTCCTTCTGCACCTTATCGAACGTCGCCCGCCACTGATCGGGCGAGGTGACCTTCGGGGTGCCCTTCGCGAACTCCTCGGACAGCACCTTCCAGCGCCGCGCCAGAGCGAGGTTGAGCCGGATGCTGCGGAGGAGGAAGCGGTGCATCGTCGAGCGATCACGCTGGTACCAGGCGACGCCGAGCCCGTCGGGCGAGGTCACGAGCGCGGAATCGATGTCGGCGAACCGCCACCAGTTGATGTCCTGCGCCGAGATGATCCGCTCGGGGTTGAGGCGGCTGCCTGGCGACTGCTTGATCAGGAGCTGACGCGCTCCGACCCTGGCGGCGAGCACGAGCGCCGCGATCGGGTTCGTCGGCTTGCGCACGCCGCCGAGGATCGCGAACGAGGAGCGGCGGACGGGCGGGAGCGCGGAGAGGTCTTCGACGACCTTCGAGTCGATGTACGCCGTGCGCATCTCGCGGATCTCGGCCTGCTTGCCCGGGAGCAGATCGGGCAGCACGGCGGGGCCGCGCATGACGTCGCGCAGGGCCTCGTGCCGCAGGCGCACCGCCGAATACTGCAGCATGAACAGCAGCTTGATGTCACCGAGGAAGGAGTGCAGCGGAAGGAACCCGCCGTTGCGGACATGCGAGTGGAGGAGACCGGTGATCACCCGGTTGCGGTGGATGAAGTACTCCTCCCACGTGCGAGTGGGGTCCTTGTCGTGCCAGGCCATGTGCCACACCGCGACTCCGGGCAGGCAGACGGTCGGGTATCCGTGATCGCGCGCACGCAGCGAGTACTCGATGTCGTCGAACTTGAGGAACACCGGCAGCGACAGACCGATCTCGCGGAGGATCGCGGTCGGGATGAGGCACATCCACCACCCGTTGAAATCCGCGCCGAGGTGACGGTGCAGCCCCGGGGTCTCGCGCAGGGTCTCCTCCGCGAAGTCGTGGTCGTACTCGCTGGCGCCGGAGGGGCGCATCCAGGACTTGCGCTGATCCCACACCTCGCCCTGCGTGTACAGGACGGAGCGGTCGTCGAGGTGCAGCATGCCGCCGCCGACGATGGTCGGGGTGAT
>NZ_JBEOUR010000055.1:0-23183 GCF_040302605.1 Microbacterium sp. NPDC097977 | reverse complement strand
ACGGGTGGGTGTCGCTGCATCCTGCCGACCTGGCCCCCTTCACGCTGCCCGAGCCCGACGACGAGCTCGCCGCCGATTCCCTCGAGGCGCGGGTGCTCGACGCCCTCGGCGCCGGCGGCGCGTACTTCGCGGGTCAGCTCAGAGACATGGTCGCCGCCGACAACGAGCAGTCGGTGCTCGAGGCGCTGTGGAACCTGACCTGGTCTGGCCGGGTCACCAACGACACCTTCGCCCCGATCCGCTCGCTGCTGGCCGGCGGCTCGCAGGCCCACCGCGTCACTCGGCGCGCGCCGCGCACCCGCACATACCGGGGGATGTCGCTGACGCGCACCACGACGCCCCGCCCCAGCTCCGTAGGCGGGCGATGGTCGCTGCTGCCCACTGTCGAGACGGATGCGGCGCGGAGGGCGACCGTGACCGCCGGTCTGCTGCTGGACCGCTACGGCGTCGTCACCCGCGGTGCCGTGCAGGCCGAGGGCGTGCCCGGGGGATTCGCTCAGACCTATCGCGTGCTCGCCGGGTTCGAGGAGGCGGGGCACTGCCGTCGCGGGTACGTGATCGAGAAGCTGGGTGCGGCGCAGTTCGCCGCCTCGGCGACCGTCGACCGTCTGCGCACCTTCGCCGGTCTCGCCGACCCGCCTCCGCGCGCCGCGGTGACCCTGGCGGCCACCGACCCGGCGAACCCCTACGGCGCCGCGCTCGGGTGGCCCAAGCGCGATGAGGTGTCGCATCGGCCGGGTCGCAAGGCCGGCGGCCTGGTCGTGCTCGTCGACGGCTCGCTCGTGCTCTATCTGGAACGAGGCGGGCGCACGGTGCTGTGCTTCACCGACGACACCGACGTGCTGCGGGCCGCGGCCTCGGATCTGTCCGCGACCGCCAGGGCACGCCGCCTCGACACGCTCACGGTCGAGAAGGTCAACGGTGACGGCGTCTACGGCACCGAGCTCGCGGTGGCCCTCCAGGAGGCGAGTTTCGTGGCGACTCCCCGCGGCTACACACTGCGCAAGGCGATCTGACGGCCGCCGTGTCGAGTGCTCCTAGGCTGGGTCCATGATCCGCGAATTCGCCGAGGGCGTCCGCCTGCTCCTGCGCGGCTTCGGCACGTGGCGTCGCCGACCCGGCCTCATGGCGCTCGGCCTCGTGCCCGGCGTGATCGCCGCGATCGTGCTGCTGGCGGGGCTCGTGCCGCTCGCCCTCTCGCTCCCTGTCGTCTCCGACGCCCTGACCCCTTTCGCCGACGGCTGGGCCCCGGAGTGGCGCACGGTGCTGCGCCTCGCGGTCGGCGTCGTCGTCTTCGCGGCGGCGCTCGCGCTCGCGAGCGCCGTGTTCAGCGCTCTCGCCCTGGCGATCGGCGACCCGTTCTATCAGCGCATCTGGCACGCGGTCGAGATCGACCTCGGTGATCCGCCGCCCGCCGACGGCGGCGGTTTCTGGACGGCGGTCGGCGAGGGCATCCGCCTCGTCCTGCTCGGCATCCTGATCGCGATCCTGGTGCTGCTGCTCGGGCTCGTCCCGCTGCTCGGCGGGTTCCTGGGTCCGGTCTCCGGAGTCGTGCTGTCGGGGCGCATGCTCGCCCGCGAGCTCACCGGTCGCGCCTTCGACGCGCGCGATCTCAGCCCGGCCGACCGTGCCGCCCTGTTCCGCGGAAGCAGGGCGCGGGTCCTCGGGTTCGGTGTCGCGACGCAGCTGTGCTTCCTGATCCCCGGCGGTGCCGTCGCCGTCATGCCCGCCGCGGTCGCCGGAGCCACGACGCTGGCGCGCACGATGCTGCAGCGCACTCCCCTCGCCACGGTCACCGGCTGATGCCCGAGGGCGATACCGTCTTCCGCGCCGCCAGACGCCTCGAGGAGGCCCTGGTCGGCGGCGAGGTGACGCGCTTCGATCTGCGCGTCCCCCGTTTCGCGACAGCCGATCTGACCGGCCAGCCCATCGTCTCCTCCGTGGCGCGCGGCAAGCATCTGCTGCTGCGCATCGGCGACAGCACGCTGCATTCCCATCTGCGCATGGACGGCGCCTGGCTCGTGTACAGCGCGGGCGAGAGATGGCGGCACCCCGCCTTCAAGGTGCGCGCCATCGTCGGAACGGCGCAGCAGGAGGCCGTCGGCATCGACCTCGCGGAGATCGAGCTGGTGCCCACGCGCGACGAGGAGGAGCTGGTCGGATACCTCGGCCCCGATCCGCTCGGCCCGGACTGGGATGCCGCGGAGGCCGTACGACGGGTCGCCGCCGACACCCGCAGCATCCACGTGGCCCTGCTCGACCAGCGCAACGTCGCGGGCTTCGGCAACGAGTATGCGGCAGAACTCCTGTTCCTGCGCGGAATCCTGCCCACCACCCCGGCACCGGAGGTCGATGTCGCCGCCCTGATCGAGCTCGGCGTGCGGACGATCCGCGTGAACCGGGATCGACGGCACCGGACGTTCACAGGTGTCGACCGACCCGGTCAGGGCACCTGGGTCTACGGGCGGTCCGGACGCCCCTGTCGTCGCTGCGGAACACTCATCAGACGCGGTGAACAGGGTGCCGATCCCACTCGTGAGCGCATCACCTTCTGGTGTCCCGACTGCCAGAGATGACCCGCATCCATTCTCGGGAATGAACCGGGCCCACCCGTGGTTATTGATATATCCGGAGAACTCCGGAACACGGGGAGGAATCGTGGGAAAGAACTACGTCGACATCGAGAACGACCAGGGAGCCACGCTGCGCTACCGCAAGCACGCGAACGGTCGAGGTCTCGTCGCACACGGCGCGAAGGTCCATCCGAAGGCGCACATCGAGGCGGGCGCGTACATCGAGCCCGGCGCACGCATCGGCGCCGGTGCCACCGTCGCCCGTGGCGCCTGGATCGAACCGGATGCCGTGATCGGCGAGGGTGCGCACGTCGACGCGCACGCACATATCGGCCAGGGCGCCGCCGTCGGAGACGGCGCGCACATCGGCGTCCGCACCGAGGTCGGGGCGGGTGCGCGGATCGTACGCGGCGCGCGCATCGGCGACGACGAGACGGTCGCGGCGGGTCTCACCGTGGCGACCGACCCGAAGGGCCTGTGGCTCGCGGCCTGAGCCCGGCCCGCCGCCCGCCCATCGGGCGGGTACCCTGAATCACATGGCGACTCAGGGACGACGACCGGCGGGACGCGCCGGCAAGGGATCTCCGGTGCGCCGCAACAGAGCGGCACCCGCCCAGCGGTTCCCGCCGCCCAAACCGCCGAAGAAGACCGCGAAGGTCGTGTTCGACGAGCCCGCCGACGCTCCCGAGGAGCCGCGTACGTTCCGTCTGGGCATGGTCCCCGGCGCGACGCCCGGCAAGTGGATCGACGCCTGGAAGCAGCGGATGCCGCATGTGCCGCTCGAGCTCGTGACGATCGAGGTCGCCGATCAGCGCTCGGCTCTCGATGACGTCGATGCGGCTCTCGTCCGCCTGCCGCTGGCCGGCGACGACCTGCACGTGATCGCCCTCTACGACGAGACCCCCGTCGTGATCGCCTCCCGCGAATCGCACCTGCTCGCCGCCGACGAGCTGACCATCGCCGACCTCGCCGGTGAGATCGTGATGGTCCCGTCCGACGATCCGCTCGAGCCTCTCGATATCCCCGGGGCGCTGGCGCCCCGTTTCGCCCCGATGCCGGTGGTCGACGCCGTGGCGACCGCCGCCGCGGGAACCGGCATCCTGATCGTGCCGCTCTCGCTGGCGCGACTGCACAAGCGCAAGGACGCCGACCACCGCCCGCTGACCGACGGGCCTCTCTCGACCGTGGCGCTCGCCTGGCGACGCGAGCACACCACCGCCGATGTCGACACATTCGTCGGGATCGTGCGCGGACGCACCTCCAACTCTTCGCGCTGAGGCCCGGCACGGCCCGTGCACGGTCGGCTCGCGACGTCGAGCCCTTCGCCTCGTCGTTAGACTCTCGTGGTGGCCTCGCTTCTCTACGTCTGTGTGCGCCCCGAGCTCGGGGCGGCCGACGCCGAACACGCCTCGTTCCGTCGGGCGCTCGACGTCGACGTCGTCGACCGGCTCGACCTGCTCACCGAGCGTCTCGATCCCGCGCGCCTCGCCCGGTACAGCGGCGTCGTGGTGGGCGGCTCGCCCTTCAACGTGAGCGACACCGAGAAGTCCGCCGTGCAGCTGCGGGTCGAGGCCGATCTCGCGCAGATCGCCCGCCGGGCCATCGATCGGGAGATCGCCGCGTTCTTCACCTGCTTCAGCATCGGGGTCGTCACCCGGATGCTCGGCGGCGAGGTCACCTCGGACACTCCCGAGTCGGCCAGCGCCGCGGTGATCTCGACGACAGACGAAGGCGCCGCCGATCCGGTGTTCGGCCCGAGCGCTCCCTCGCTGACGGTGTTCACCGCGCACAAGGAGAGCGCGGCGAGCCTGCCCGACGGCGCCGTGCTCCTCGCGACGAACGACACCTGCCCGGTGCAGGCCTACCGGGTCGGCTCGCATCTCTACGCGGCGCAGTTCCACCCCGAACCCACGCCGCGGGACTTCGCCGACCGCATGACGTTCTATCGCACCACGGGCTACTTCGCTCCCGAGGAATTCGACATCGTGCAGAGGCAGGTGCTGTCTGCCTCGGTGACGGAGGGCGCGGCCCTGCTCCGCCGCTTCGCGGAGACCTTCGGCTGAGCCTCAGCCCTGCAGCAGAGCGATCCGCTCACGCAGATATGCCTCCAACGGCATCCATCCGCCGGCGGTGGTCCACCGCACCGAGGCCACCCCGTCGATCGTCGAGAGCGGACCGGATGAGCCCCCGGCATCCACCGCGTCCACGTCGATCACCGTCCAGCCGACATGCGCGACGGCTCCTTCGTCGAATCCGCCCCGCAGCGCCAGTGCCCGCCGTTCCGCACGATCCCGTGCCGACTCTGCGGTGTATCCGCGGCGTCCGGGGTCAGCCGCACGCAGCACCTCCGCCGTCGCGAGGGCGTGGGTGTCGGTGACCAGCAGCACTCCGAGGTGCCAGGCGTCGCCGACCCGGACGATGCGCCGGCCGCGCCAGCGGGAGTCGCGCTCCTCGCCCAGCCCCTCCTTCGGCGCTCCGACGAGCGCGTCCCGCGCCTGCGAGAGGAGCTGCGACGCCGACGCCCGTGACTCGTGCATCCCTCCAGGGTAGGGGCGCGATTCGCCCGGTGGTCGCATCCACGGCAGAATCGATGCACACCCCTCGAGGAGCCCCCATGTCTCAGCCCGACACCGCCCGCCTGCTCATCGCCTGCGACGACCAGCCAGGCATCGTCGCCGCCGTCGCCGGCGTGCTCTCGACCCACGGCGCCAACATCATCTCGCTCGACCAGCACTCGACCGATTCCGAGGGCGGTCGGTTCTTCCAGCGCACGGTCATCCATCTCCCGGGCCTGTCGGCGGCGCGCCCCGCGCTCGAGGCCGACATCGCTCAGGTCGCCGAGCGTTTCGGCATGGAATGGTCCCTGCACGACACCGCCCGACGCAAGCGCGTCGCGATCTTCGTCTCGAAGTACGACCACTGCCTGCTCGAGCTGCTGTGGCGCACGCAGCGCGGCCAGCTCGACATCGACATCACCATGGTCGTGTCGAATCACCCGGACCTGGCCGAGTCGGTGCGCTCGTTCGGCGTGCCCTTCGTGCACATCCCCTCGGGCGACAAGGAGTCGATGGAGCAGCGCCAGCTCGACCTGCTGCGCGGCAACGTCGACCTGGTGGTGCTCGCGCGGTACATGCAGATCCTCACCGACGACTTCATCACGGGCCTCGGCGCTCCCGTGATCAACATCCACCACTCGTTCCTGCCCGCGTTCATCGGCGCGAACCCGTACGCCAGGGCCAAGGACCGTGGCGTCAAGCTGATCGGTGCGACGGCGCACTACGCCACGGCAGACCTCGACGAGGGCCCCATCATCGAGCAGGACGTGACCCGCGTGACTCACGCCGAGTCGGCTGCGCAGCTGCAGAGCCGCGGTGCGGACGTCGAGCGTCAGGTCCTCGCCCGCGCGGTGCAGTGGCATGCGGAGGACCGCGTGATCGTGCACGGCCGCTCCACCGTCATCCTCTGAGCCTGAGCCTGAGCCAGAGCCAGAGTCAGAGCGGCCGGTCAGGCTCAGCCTCGTCGGAGGACCTGCGGTTCACGTCCTCGGCGGCACTCCGGCGACGAGCTCCGCGAAGGCCTCGGCGGCGGTCGGATAGTCCGCGAGCGGGGCACCCTGTCCCATCCACAGCGACTGCAGCTCGCCCAGCCCCTGCTCTCCCGCCGCGGTGCGGAACCGCCCGGTGAGCCAGTTCTGCATCGGGAACGGAGCGATCGTCCCGCTCGCCTCGATGGCACGGACGACGCGATTGCGGGCGCCCCTGGCCAGACGGCCGCTCATGGCACGGGTGAGCACGGTCTCCTCCGCGGAGGTGGAGCGGATGGCCTCCCGATGCGCGTCGTTCACCGCCGATTCCGCGGTGGTGAGGAACGCCGTCCCCACCTGCACCGCGGACGCGCCGAGGGCGAACGCCGCGGCCACACCTCGCCGGTCGGAGATGCCGCCCGCGGCGATCACCGGCACGTCCACGGCATCGACCACCTGGGGCACCAGCGCCAGCACGCCGACGAGGGAGTCCTCGGCCCGGCGCAGGAACGACACGCGATGGCCGCCCGCCTCGAGTCCGGTCGCGACGACGGCGTCGACTCCGGCACCGGCGAGCGCGACGGCCTCGGCGACAGTCGTCGCCGCTCCCACGACGCGGATGCCGCGGCGGTGCGCCTCGGCGACCACGTCGTGCGACGGCACGCCGAACACCACGCTGAGCACGGCGGGCGCGGCCTCCCAGATCGCGTCGAGCTGCTCCTCGAGAGCGGGCAGGTAGGCCTGCGGCCGCGCAGGCACCTCGAGTCCGACGGCCTCGTAGAAGGGCTCGAGCGCCTGCGCGAAGACGGTGTGCTGCGGGCCGGGTGCGACCTCGTCGCCGGTGGGCAGCCAGACGTTCAGCGCGAACGGCCGAGATGTCGCCGCGCGCAGGTCGTCGACGGTCGAGCGGATGCGGTCCGCACCGTAGCCGTAGAGGCCGAAGCCGCCGAGTCCGCCGGCCTCGCTCACCGCCGCGGTCAGCGCCACCGACGAGAGTCCGCCGAACGGACCGAGGAGGATCGGATGCTCGATGCCGAGCAGCTCACGAAGATCAGCCATGCCTCGAGGGTATCCCCGCGGTGCTACGCTCGCCTTCAGGAGGCGCGCATGAGCGAGTGGTTCGGGCAGATGCTCGGCGTCGTCGCGGCCACCCTCGGGATCGTCGCCGTGCCGGATGCGGCCGCCCTCGGTCTCGCCATCGCCCTGGTCGCCCTCGCGACGCTGACGATCGTCGTCGCTCTGAGCCTGGCGCCGCCGTCCGCGAGCAGCGCACCGCACCCGCTCAGGGCGATCGACGTGTCCGCGCTGCTCGCCCAGAGCGATCCTGATGCCGCCGGTCATCCGCGCCCCCGTGCGCCGGGAGTCGCCGCCGCCGTGTAGTCCGCCCTCGTGCGGGACTGCGCGGCCGTCGCCGACCCTCCCGCCACACGAACGGACACCTGCATGGACATCTTCGCCTTCCCTCCACTGACCCTCCTCCTCGACGCCGCATACGGCGCCCTCGCCGGACTCTCCTCCGCCGTCGAGCCCTTCGCCGGAGCATCCGCCGCCGCCCTGGCCGTGGTGCTCGTCACCCTCCTCGTGCGCGCCCTGCTGATCCCCGTGGGGTTCTCCCAGGCCAGAGCCGAGCAGACGAGGGCGCGCCTCGCACCCCGACTGCGCGAGCTCCAGCGCCGCCACAAGAAGAACCCGGAACGCCTGCAGAAGGAGATGCTCGAGCTGTACCGCTCCGAGAACACAACGCCCTTCGCGGGCATGCTGCCGGTGCTCGCGCAGGCGCCCGTCGTCGGCATCCTGTACACCCTGTTCCTCCGCCCCGAGATCGCCGGGCACCCGAACGACCTGCTCACGCACGACCTGTTCGGCGCGCCGTTGGGCACCGGTCTCGTCTCGGCGGTCTTCAGCGGCAGCGCGTCACCGAGCACTCTGCTGGTCTTCGGAGCCCTGATCGTCGTGATGATCGGTGTGGCCGAGATCTCGCGCCGTGTCTTCCGCCCCACCCCGATGGAGGGCGATTCCCCGCTGAACTCCCCGACGATGATGCGCGTCACCGGGGCGCTGCACTATCTGACCGCCGTGTTCGCGGCGTTCGTGCCCCTCGCGGCCGCGCTGTACCTCACGGTCACCGTCATCTGGACCCTCGTGCAGCGGGTGCTGCTGCGACGCCGATACCCACTCCCCATGCTGGCATCGGTCACCGCCTGAGGTGCGGCGCCCTCAGCCGGGAAGAGGGATCGGCGCGGTGAACGGCCCCGTCTCGTCGGGATCCGGGCCGTCGCCCGGGTCCGGGCCGCCATCGGGATCCGCGCCGTCGGGATCCGCGCCGTCACGGCGCGCGTCGGCATCCGCTCGGCGCCGTCCGCTGCGCACGCCCAATGTGGTGCCGACGCTGGCGACGATGACGAGCGCGATCGCCAGCATCCGCAGCGGGGTGGCGTTCTGCCCGAGGATCAGCCACCCCGCCAGCGTCGCGAAGGCGGGCTCGAGGCTCAGCAGCACGCCGAACACGCGCTGCGGCAGACGTCGCAGCGCCGCGAGCTCGAAGCTGTACGGGATGACCGACGACAGCACGGCGGTGATCGCGGCGAGCAGCAGCAGCTGCATGTCGCCGGCGACCGTGACCGCGGCGGGCACGCCGACCGGGATCAGCAGCACCGCCGCAACGGCGAGACCCACCGCGAGGCCGCCGCTTCCGGGGATGAGGGTGCCGACGCGGGCGCTCATGCGGATGTACATCGCCCAGAACGCGGCGGCGATCAGGATGAAGAGGAGCCCGAGCGGATCCAGCGGTTCCGACCCCACCAGGCCGTCGATGCCCAGCAGCACGATCCCGAGGAGCGCGAGCGCGACCCACGCGGCGTCGCCGAGACGTCGGGTGAGCACGGCCGCGAGCACCAGAGGCCCGAGGAACTCGATCGCGACCGCCGGGCCGAGGGGGATGAGATCGATCGCGGCGTAGAAGAAGCCGTTCATGCCCGCCAGCGACAGCCCGAACAGGGCGGCCGCGGTCCACTGGGTGCGGTTCCACCGCACGGGTCGAGGTCGCACGATGACCAGCAGCAGCACCGCCGCGATGGCGACGCGCAACGAGGTGACGCCCCAGGGGCCGAGCACCGGGAACAGCTGTGCGGCGACCGCCGCCCCGAACGGGAGGGAGAGACACGAGCAGACGACGAGCACCACGCCCACGAGCGGACGGGATGACGCGGACTGCTGCACCCGTCCAGCCTAGGGTGCCGTCACGCTCTCACAGATGCTTGCCGCCGGTGACCGCGATCACCGCACCGGAGGTGTACGACGACTCCGCGGACGCGAGGTAGACGTAGGCGCCCGCCAGCTCCGCCGGCTGCCCTGCGCGGCCGAGCGGGGTGTCGTCTCCGAAGGTGTTCAGGCGCTCCGCGCCCCACCCGGTCGCGGGGATCAGCGGTGTCCAGATCGGACCGGGGGCGACGGCGTTGACGCGGATGCCGCGCTCCCCCGCCTCCTCGGCCAATGCCTTCACGAACGCCACCTGCGCGGCCTTCGTCATGGCGTAGTCGATCAGGCCGGGAGACGGCTCGAACGCCTGCACGGACGAGGTCACGATGATGCTCGACCCCGGAGCGAGATGCGGGTACGCGGCGCGTGCCGAGTAGAGCAGGCCGAACAGGTTCGTCTCGAACACCCGGCGGAGTCGATCCGTCTGCAGGTTCTCGAACCCGTCGATGTCGTGCTGGTAGGCGGCGTTCAGCACGAGGATGTCCAGGCCGTCGAACGCGCTCCTCGTCTCGGAGACGACGTCCGTCGCGAACGCCTCGTCGCGCAGATCGCCCGCGATGCTCAGCGCCCTCCGGCCCTCTGCACGGATGAGCGCCACCGTGTCGTCGGCATCCTCCTGCTCCTCGGGCATGTGGACGATCGCGACGTCGGCGCCCTCCCGGGCGTAGGCGATGGCGACCGCTCGTCCGATGCCCGAGTCGCCTCCGGTGATCAGCGCACGGCGTCCTTCGAGGCGTCCGTGGCCGACGTACGACTGTTCGCCGTGGTCCGGTCCGGGGCGCGTCTCGTCTGTCAGTCCCGGCTGGTCCTGCTGCTGGGCGGGGAAGCCCTCCTGGCGATGCTGGGTGCGGGGGTCGGGCGCGGTGTCTGCCATGGTGTCTCCTCGTCTGCGCTGCGCGTCTGCTGATGAGATGATCCATCGACCTTCGCCGCACGGACGGAGACTCGGCAGGGGGTTGACAACCCCCGGCCGGTCGCGAGAACGGACGCGGTCAGAGGTGCGGATGATCCGCCGGATCGGCGCCGGCCGGAACCCCCGTGGCGTCCTGCGGCTCGGGGACCATGTGCAGGCCGCCCGGGGCGTTGGCGGTGAAGGCCAGGGCTTCGATCCACGCCCGGTTGATGGAGGGCTGACGGCTGCCGAAGTACTTGAACACGAGCGAGCTCGCCGGATGGATCCACACGGTCGTGCGTCCGCCGCCGACGCTGGCGTCCTCTCTCCAGCTGAAGGAGAACGGCTCGGCGCGGCGCAGCTTCGCGGTGATGACGAGTTGCAGGTGCGTGAGGGCGCGATCCTCGATCTCAGTCTTCACGCTGCCCTCGTAGATGAACTTGCCCATGCGACTCTCCTCGCTGTTCCTGGCGTCGCGTCGAGCATATGTGAGGATCCGTGAGCGAAGTCAACCCCCTGCGAAGGGGTGCCTCCGGCGTCTAGCCTGGGGAGAAATGCGAGGAGGCGGAACCATGAACGCTCGACACATCGACGACCGGCCCGACGAGGGATACACCCCCACGACCACTCACGCCGAGTTCGGTGAGGGCAACCCACGCCTTCGCGTCTCGCGCGACGATCTCCGTTCGGAGTTCGCGCTCGACGTCGACGTGGTGCGGATCGGCTCCTCGCCCGACAACGAGCTCACTCTCGACGGATCCGACGCGGTGCACGCGACGATCACGCATGACGACCGCGACGAGTATGTTCTCGAGATGCACGGCGACGGCGAGATGAACACCAACCCCGCCGCCGACGCGACGCACCCCGGCGAGCGCATGCAGACCCTGCGCACCGGCGCCCGCTTCACGGTCGGCGACTGGGAGCTCGTGTACGCGCGTGACGAGTTCGCCGACCACGGCCGCCCCTACGGCGGACGCCTGGGTGGCGAGTACTCCGACCAGCCCCTGCAGCCCGAGCGCCCGGACTACTCCGACGAGGCCACGGTCGAGTCCGACGCTCCCACGCACGCGGACTCCGCCGAAGAGCAGTGACGACGGAGAACTCTCCCCTCGACCGACTCAGCTCGCTCGACCGACTCAGCTCGCTCGACCGACTCAGCCAGGTCGCCGCGGAACGCGGGCTGCGGATCTGCGTGGTCGAATCGCTGACTTCGGGGCGCCTGTCGAGCACGGTCGGGGCGGGTGCCGATGCCGGCGACTGGTTCGCCGGCGGCCTCATCGCCTACCTCACCGACGTCAAGGAGCGCACGCTCGGGGTCACCCCAGGAACGGATCCCTGCTCGGCGGAGTGCGCGGAGCAGCTCGCGGCCAACGGGCGGCAGCTGTTCGACGCCGACCTCTGCGTGTCGACGACGGGTGTCGGCGGACCCGATGCCGAGGGCGGTCACGATCCGGGAACGGTGTTCCTCGGGTGGGCCACCGACCACGGCGTGGGGCATCGGATGCTCGCGCTCACCGGCGACCCGGCCGAGATCCTCGACGCGACCGTCGACGCGGCGGCACGGCTGCTCGCGTTCCACGCCGAGGGCCTGCACCCGGCGGGCCCGCGGCGCAGCGGATCGCCTGCGCTGCCCGCAGACTGAGCTGGCGACGGGCTGAGCTGCCCACGGGCGACGGGCTGACTCCGCGGCTCCGCGATCTCAGAGCCGTGGCACCAGACCGACGCGCAGGGGCGCGCCCTGCGCGGATGCCGCCGCGATGGCCCCGTCGATCGCGGCCAGCTGCCGCACGTCGCCGACCGCGTCGGCGAACGGGTATGCGCGCCCGCGACCGGCCAGGAACACGACGGCCTCGGCGAGCTCCGTGCCGGTGTAGTTGTGCACGCCGGTGACCGTCACCAGCCGGCGGACGATGCTCTCGGCATCCAGCGCCACCGGGTCCGCGGGGAACACGCTGCCGACCAGCACCACCGTCCCGCCGGTGGCGACGCCGGCGAGGGCCTCCGCGACCGCGTGCCCCGAGGCCTCGATCACGACATCCGGATCCCGATCGAGCGTCCCCGCCCCGAAGCGTGAGGCGAGCGCGAGGCGCAAGGGCGCGGGGTCGAGGACCTCGACGATCGCGCCTCGGTCGGCGGCGATCGCGGCGGCCGAGAGGCCGACGAGCCCTGCTCCGTGGATCCGCACGGCGGCGCCCTCGAGGTCGTGATCGCGCGCGGCCCGTGCCACGGCGGCCCAGGCGGTGGCCGTCGCACACGACGCCGGAGCGAGCACGGCAGCCGGCAGAGACTCGGGCACGCGGACGATCGCCGAGCCCTCGCGCACCTGCACGTGCGTGCCGAAGCCACCGGAGAGATCGCCGTGCACCCCGATGCGGTCATGGCCGTACTTGCCCAGCGTGCGGCACTTCTGGGGCAGACCCCGCACGCACCGGTCGCAGGCGCCGCACGAGACCGTCACCGACCAGACCACGCGGTCGCCGATGCGCAGCGCCGTGCCGTCGACCGCGGTCGCGCCGGCGTCACCGATCGCGATGATCCGCCCGACGCTCTCGTGGCCGAGCACCAGCGGCGTCGGGGCGGAGCGGTGGCCCTGCACGGTGTGCACGTCGGAACCGCAGATCGTCGACATCTCGACCGCGACCAGCACGTCCTTCTCACCGAGCGCCACCCCCGGCACCGCGATCATCTCGTGCGGATGCCCCTCGCCGATCCACACCATGGCGGTGGCCGCGGGGCGCAGCGTGACGTCTCGACGATTGCCGGGCGGTCGGGTCAGCAGAGTGCCCATGTGCACGCGATTCAGGCGGTGCGGGCGAGAGCGAGCAGCCCTCGCTCGGCGAGCGCGCCGCGGAGTCCGGTGACATCGGCGAGCACGGCATCGGCCCCGGCGGCGGCGAGGGTGCGCAGGTCGTGCGCTCCGGTGAGCACTCCGGCGACGAATCCCGCACCGGCCCGACGCCCGGACTCGACGTCGCTCACGGTGTCACCCGCCACGGCGACGGCCGACATCGATGAGGCCTGCGAGCGGATCGCCGCCGTGAGCACGAGGTCCGGAGCGGGGCGACCGCGCCCCGCGTCGATCGGCGACAGCGCCAGGTCGACGAGGTCGCGCCATCCCAGGCCCTCGATCAGGGCGTCTCTGGTCACCGGCGCGAACCCCGTGGTCAGCACCACGGTCAGACCGGCATCCTTCAGATCCTGGATCGCCTCCGCCGCCCCGGGTATCTCCGAGACCCCCTGCTCTGCGACGATCTCGGCGTACGCCGCCTCGAACGCCGCGGTGGCGCGCTCGGCGGCCGTGCGGTCGCCGCCGGCGAGATGCGTGAAGACATCGATCTTGGACTGGCCCATCGTCGCGCGCACATGGGCGAGAGCGTCGTCCCACGGCATCCGGTCGGCGACACCCGTGCGCTCGGCCGCACGCCGGAACGCGGTCTCGACCACGCCGTCGTCGACGACCGTGGTGCCGGCCATGTCGAGGACCACGAGTTCTATGGGCGCGGCGGTCAGGCGGGACGCGGTGGGCGGAGCCGCCGGGTGCAGCGAGGAGTCGGACGAGATGGTCATGGTGTTCCTTCCAGTGCGGGTGCCCACCCGAAGGCGGCGGTGAGATTCTCTTCGGCGAGCCCCAGCCCCGTGGTCATTCCGATGCCGGTGGTCGCGGCGAGCACCAGCGTCCGCTCGTCCGGTGTCCGGATCAGGAAGTCCTGCGCCGCCGTGGCGTAGACGCCCTGCCACCGCTCGAGCACCCGCGGCGTCGGCATCTCGAACAGCGCCTCCGCCTCGGCGAGGAACGCGGCGAAGGCGGCCTCGGGCTGGAACGGTGACGGCGAGACGGCCGAGCTGTGCGAGTCGCCGATGATGAGCGTGCCGTCCGGCAGCTGCGTGTACATCTGATTCAGATCGAGAGCGGCGAGATCGGGGCGCTCACCGTGCAGGCGCTCCCGCAGGGCGGTCGCCGCGTCACCGTCGGCGAAGCGCCCGTACCGCACGAGCGACCAGCCCGTGAGCACCGGGGCCGAAAGCGGACGCGGCATCGAGACGGCCGCGCGCATCATGTCGAGGGCACAGCGGATCACGCCGGCCGTCTCCGCGATCTCGGGCAGCAGCTGGTCGATGTCGTGGTTCACCGCGACCACCACCGCGCCGGCGGTGAGCGATCCTCTGCTCGTCTCGACGCGTCCGCCCGCCACGGAGGTCACCGCGGTGCGGAACCGGACGTCGACGCCGAGCGTCGTCAGATGGCGGACGATGGCCGCGGCCGCGGCACGCGGATCGGTCTGCAGGTCGGGTTCGATGTGCGCGCCGCCGACGAGACGCTCTGCGCGCAACGGCGCGAGTCGCCGCAGCTCGTCGGTCTCGAGCATCCGGATGCCGCCGTCTGCCGCCGCCCGTTCGAGCACCGCGATCTCGTCGGCGTGACGGGCCGCGACCAGGGTGCCGGATTCGCGCAGCCAGAAGCCGGCATCGCGCGACAGGCGCAACCACAGCTCGCGGGACGCGTCCGCGTAGCGCCGCGCCTCCCCCGCCTGCGCGCCGATGCAGAGGTGGCCGAAGTTGCGGATCGTCGCCCCGGCCGGAGCATCCGCTCTGTCGACGACGATGACGCTCAGCCCTCGTCGCGCGGCCGCATAGGCTGCGCCGAGACCGACGATGCCGGAGCCGACGACGACGACATCCGCCGTGTCGGTGAGTGCGGCGCGGGTCATCGGAACACCTTGCGCATCCACATCGCGAGTCCCTCGACGACCAGCACCGTCACGAGGATCATGAGCACGATCGCGGTCACCGTCTCGTAGCGCGATCCTTGGCTGGCGTTGAGCAGGTAGTAGCCGACCCCGCCACCGCCGACGATGCCGAGGATGGTCGCCGCACGGATGTTCGTGTCGAGCATGTAGAAGCTGTGTCCGATCAGCGCCTGCATGCCCTGCGGCACGGTCGCCGAGGCGTAGGTCTGCAGTCGGGTGGCGCCGACGGCGCGGAGAGCGCGCTCGGGGCCTCGGTCGACCTCTTCGAACGAGTCGGCGATCAGCTTGCCGAGCAGTCCGATGCCGCCGATCGCGAGGGCGATGACGCCGGCCTGGGCGCCGAGACCGGTGATCACCACGAGCACGATCGCGAGGATGAGCTCGGGGATGCCGCGGATGCCGACCAGCAGGAATCGCGCCGCGCCTCGCGCACCCGCGCTCGGCGCCACGTTGCTCGCGGCCAGCGATCCGAGGATCAGCGAGGGCAGCAGGGTGAGCACGGTGGCCGCGAGAGCGATCGCGACGGTGTCGCGCATGGCGCTGAACATCGCGGAGGCGTCGTAGCTGCCGAACGACGGCGGCCAGAACTTGGCGGCGACCTCGGGGAGCCTGCCCCAGAACGTGAGGAAGTCCATCCAGTTGATCTGGCTGACGACGACGCTGCCGATCACCACGAGCACGGCGATCGCGACTCCCGCCGTGTTGCGCACGCGCTCCGCCGTCCACGGCCGACGCACCGCGGTCTGAGGTGAGACCGCCCACGCCGGACCGGTGGTCGTGGAGTCGCTCGCCCGGTCGCCGAGGCGGGGGTGGATCAGTCGGTCGATCCACGAGCGGGTGTGCTTCTGCTGCCCGAGCATCGCGCCGCGCACCATGCTCGAGACGATCTCCATCACGACGCAGAGGATGAAGATCACCAGGGCGATGCCGAGGCCCTTGCCGTAGTTGAGCGCCTTGAACGCGTACGACATCTCGAGCCCGAGCCCCGCGACGCCGACGTATCCGAGGACGACGCTCCCGCGGAGGTTGATGTCGTTGCGGTGCAGCACGGTCGCGACCCAGCTCGGGAGCACCTGCGGCAGGATACCGGCGGAGAACTCCTGCATCTTCGATCCGCCCGCGGCACGGATCGCGAGCCGGGGGCCCTCGTCGATCTGCTCGATCGCGTCGGCGAACATCTTCGAGATCATGCCGATCGAGTGGATGCCGATCGCCAGGATGCCGGGGAGCGTGCCGAGCGAGAACATGAGCACGAACGCCATGGCGAGCACGACGTCGGGAAGCGCACGGGTGAGGACTCCCACGAATCGCGCTGCCGCGCGCCATCCGTTGCCGGGGGTCGTGTTCGATGCGGCGAGATACGCGATCGGCACGGACAGCACCGCGGCGAGCAGGGTTCCCACCAGCACGAGTCCGACGGTGAGGGCGATCAGCCAGGCGAGATCGCCCGGCTCCGGGAAGGTGAGCCCGCCGACACGGGCCATGAAGTTCTCGGCGTTGCCCCAGCTCTGTACCATCGCAGGGATCGAGATGCCCACCTCGTTCACGGCGAGGATGCCGAGGACGACGAGAGCGAGAAGGGTCAGCCCTGCAGCGATGCGCTCGGGCGAGATCGGACGCCGCGGGGCGCGATCGGCGACCGTCTCGGAGGTGGAGGCCGCGCGGGCCCGGGGAGCGTCGGAGATCAGAGTCATGAGACCGGGGCCCTGTCGTGGTCCGTCACGTCTGCGGCGATCTCGATGAGCTCAGCCTGCACGGCCGTGATCTCGGCGGTCGTCGTGGCGACGCGGCCGTAGATCTCCATGACCTCCGCCTTGGTGAGATCGGTGGTGGGGGTGTCGAGCACGATCTCACCGTGACGCAGGCCGATGATGCGATCGGCCCAGGAGATCGCGAGATCGACCTGATGCAGGCTGCAGACGACGGTGAGGCCCTCGTCGGCAGCGATCTCGCGGATCAGCGCCATCACCTGGTCGCTGGACTCGGGGTCGAGTGATGCGACAGGCTCGTCGGCGAGCAGGATGTCGGGCTTCTGCATGAGAGCTCGTGCGATCGCGACGCGCTGCTGCTGACCGCCCGAGAGGGTGTCACTGCGCTGGTAGGCGCGGTCGAGCAGGCCGACGCGGTCGAGGTGCCCGAGCGCACGGAGCTTCGCGGCCTTCGAATAGCCCCACAGCCCGAGACGCGGCCCGCTGACCTCGGAGAGCGACCCGGTGAGGACGTTCTCGAGGACGGTGAGGGAGGGCACGAGTTCGAACTGCTGGAAGATGAAGCCGACGCGGCTGCGGAGCCTGCGCAGCGCCTTGCCCCGGAGGGTCGGCACGTTCGCACCGAGGACCTCGATGTCGCCCGACGTCGGGAGCTCGAGTCCGTCGAGGTGGCGGAGCAGCGTCGACTTGCCCGAGCCGGAGAGGCCGAGCAGGACGACGATCTCGCCACGGGAGACCTGCAGCGACGCGTTCTTCAGCGCCGTGGTGGAGCCGAAGGTCTTCGTCACGCCGTCCAGGCGGATCAGGGCATCGGATGCGGAGGCAGTCATGTCGTGGCTTTCTGTGTCGTCGTGGATGATGCGGGCCCTTCGTCTCGCTTCGCTCGCTCAGGAACCGGACTCCCCCCCGGACCCGAGCGAGAACCCGCCCGGACTCCCACCCGCCCCGCCCCCTGAGCGAGGAGCGAAGCGACGAGACGAAGGGCGTCCATGCGAACCCGCCCCCGGACTCCCACCCGCCCCCGCCCCCTGAGCGAGGAGCGAAGCGACGAGACGAAGGGCGTCAGTGCGGGCCGGTCAGGCCTTGCACTGCTCCGCTTCGGTCTCCTTGCAGATGTCGCGGATCAGGTCGTAGTACGCGTCATCGACGGGCTTCGTGGCGTAGAAGACGCTGCGGAACGAGTCGGTGTCGGCGCTGTCGATGCCTGCGGCGATGATGTCGTCGATCGTGATCTCGGAGAGTCCGTCGATGAGCTTCTTCGAGACGTCGTCGGGAAGAGTCGACGAGTAGACGAGCGGCGCACCGGGCACCATGGTCTCGTCGATGACCTTCACGGCATCCGACTTCTCGACCTCGGAGTCCTCGGCGAAGCCGACCTCGCACTCGACGCCCTCTCCGACCTTCTGCACGCTGACGTCGTGCTTGCCCGCGAAGACCGGGGTGATGTCCGTCTTCGGGTCGATGCCCGCTTCGATGAGGTTGTACGACGGGAAGAGGTAGCCCGACGTCGACGACGGGTCGACGAAGCAGACCTTCTTGCCCTTGAATTCCTCGATGCTCGAGATGTCGCTGTCCACGGGGACGATCGCCTGCGAGAAGTAGCCGGGCTCCTGGCCCTCCTCCGTCACGATCGACGAGATCGGCGTCAGCTTCGCCCCGTTGTTCGTGGCGGTGACATAGGTGAAGCCCGAGAAGGACGCCACGTCGACCTTGCCGGCGACGGCGGCCTCGATGAGCGCCGCGTAGTCGGTGGACTCGTGGTACTCGACCGTCTTGCCGGTGATCTCGGCGATGTAGTCCATGAGCGGCTGGTAGTTCGTCTCGGTGTCGACCGAGTCGGGGACGACACCGAACACGAGCGTGTTCTCATCGACGGCGAACCCGCCGGACGAGGACGACCCCTCGGCGCCGGGCGTGCCAGTGGCCTCGGCGGGACCGGAGCAGGCGGCGAGGCCGAGCGCGAGGATCGCGGCACCGGCGAGGACGGGGAGGACACGGAGCTTCATGAGGACCTTTCGGAGTGGGGGGTGATCCGAAAGCCACTCTGACAGCCGTCAGGGTCACATATATACCTAACTCGGAAGAGTTCAGCGGCCGTTCACCCGTCATTCCCGCGGGTGAACACGCATGGAACTCCACAGAGATCATCGAGCATGCCAAGTAGTATGCCTATGTGGCTGAAGCTGTATACACCCAGATCGCCGACGACCTCCGGGCGCAGATCGCCTCGGGGGTGCTGCGGCCGGGAGACGACGTGCCCACCGAGGCCGATCTGGCCGAGCGCTGGCACACCTCCCGCGGCCCGATCCGCAACGCGCTGGCGGCACTGCGCGGCGAGGGACTCATCGAGACCGGTCGCGGTCGCCCCGCGCGGGTGGTCGCCCGCAAGGCGAATCAGGCCGTCGACGTGTCGGTCCCCTTCACGCGCTGGGCGCGCGACCTCGGGGTCACTCCGGGTGCGCAGACGCAGGAGCTGAGCCTGCGTCGCGCGGGCGATCGCGCCGAGGCGCTCGGAGTGTCGCCCGACGACACGATCGTGGGCGTCGTGCGCCTGAGGTCGCTCGACGGACGGCCCACCATGCTGGAGCGCCTCTTCTACACGGAGGCGGTCGGGCGGCATCTGTTCGACATCGACACGGACGAGGTCTCGATCACCGAGTACCTCGGATCGGTGGGCCACCCGATCGTCGGCCTGGAGCACCAGATCGATGCCGTCGCGGCTGACGAACAGGATGCGTCATTGCTGCGCGTTCCGCAGGGGACGCCGATCCTGCGATTGAGCCGCATCTCGAGAGACGCGCAGGGTCGGATCTTCGAGGCCTCCGAGGATCGCTATCTGAGCGAGGTCGTGCGGTTCACCGTGGCCGCATCCGGAATCTCGACGGATGGGCACTACATGCGGGCGGTCGGCGGCTGAGAACCGGGCGATTACCGAGAACCGGGCGATTCCTAAGAACCCGGGCGATGGCCTCGATCTCCGTGAGGAGAGAAGCCGATCGCGAGCGCGATGGGGATCAGATACCAAGACCGCGCTCGCGATCACAGCGCTGGGGATGCGCTATTTCTGGGGTATACCCAATGTAAGCGGGCAGCTACACCATCGAATACGGCCTAATGTCGAGACATCGCATAGACCTTCGTCTAGTGTTTCTCGATCGAGGTCCGGATTTCCGCGGGTTTTCAGAACGCGTTCCGGTATTTCTCTCGAGACGGGGGATGCGCGCGAGCGACCGTCCGTCAGGGCTTCGCGACAGATCGGGCGATCGGTAGACGTGCGGTCACGACCCACCGACCATCGACTTCTCCGGCACTGAACTCTCCGCTCGCGCCGAGCACGCGCTCCGCCATTCGTCCGATGCCGGTGCGACTGGAGGAGAGTTCGCGGCGCGGAGTGACCGACAGAGGGCTGCTCACGGCCATCTGCGCGAGATCATCGTCGATGTCGAAACGGATCTCGATCTCTCCCGCACCGGCGTACTTGAGGATGTTCGTGGCGGACTCACGCATGATGCGGGCAAGGACGATCTCGGCGGCGCGAGGGACGCGCTCGTCGGCGGGGTCTCCGTCGAGCAGCACCGTGTGCCCGGCGGATTCGAATTCCTGCGTCGCCTCATCGACGGATGCGGCGAGGTCGCCGGTCGGCATGCCCTCGGAGCGGGGGCCGTCGTCGGCGAGGTCGATCACGAAGCGGAGGTCGGTCATCGCCTTGCGGGCGGCGATCCGGATCGCCTCTTGAGAATGGGAGCTCGTTCGTTGATCGTCGAGCATCTGCACGTGCAGGGACACCACGGTGAGGTGGTGCGCGATGCTGTCATGCAGCTCGCCGGCGATCCACCGCCGTTCGGCGAGTACTGCTTGGCGCTCCTGCTCGGCCTTCTCGGCCAGCTGGACTTCGAGGGTTCGCCCTCGGGCGAACGCCACGCGCAGCGCGAAGCCCACAGCTCCGGCGACAGTCGCGGAGATCAGGTAGATGCCGAGGTTGATCGGGGTGCTCGTCTCCCCGAAGGCGACGAGCGCCGTCGCGAGGAGGAAGACTCCCGCATAAGAGAGGATGAGCGCGTTCCAGCCGAGTCGCATGATCAGTGCTGCAGCGAGTGCGGCGACTGTCAGTACTTCCGTCTGGCTACCCGTGAAGAACGAGAGTGCGAACACGACGGCGAGTGCGCACGTCGCGATGAGAGGCCACCAGAGATACAGGACGAGCACGGCGGTCGACGCGATGCTGACCGCGGCGACGAACGGATCGACTCCCGGGGGGAGGAACAGTCCGACTATCCCGAAGACGACCATCGTGATGACGGTCGCAAGGATGGCGATGCGTTCGATCGTGCTGAGCTTCTCACCCTTCCCGAGCCGTGAAACGACAGAGTCGCCAGTGCGGGGAGGACCAAAAGCCATGCTTCAGTATCTCCTAATAGCCAGGTAGATTAGCGAGTGAAGCCAAAGAACTGGTTGAATGCCTGCCAGAAAGTCATAGTGATTCACCTCCGTTGTTGGACTTTTGTGAAGTAATAAGTTCATCTTCTCGGTGATCCGAGCGCTTCACATCTGTCACAAGTCCAGACATCACTAGCCAAAGGTCTAGGTCTGAGCACCGCGCAGCGACCCCCGTTAGGCTTCCCACATGCCGGAAATCCGCGTTCTCATCGTCGACGACGACCCACTGGTGCGTTCAGCACTCTCGCACTTCGTCTCTCGCGACCCCGAGATCAACGTCGTGGCCGAGGCAGAGACGGGCCTGGAAGGCATCGAGGCGGTCGAGCGTGAGCACCCTGACGTCGTCATGATGGACGTGCAGATGCCGGAGATGGATGGCATCGAGGCGACCGGTGTGATCAGCGAGCGCTGGCCTGAGGTCAAGATCCTCGCCGTGACCACTCTCGACGGCAGCGACACCGTACTGCCCATGCTGAGTGCGGGCGCGTCGGGCTATCTTCTGAAGGACTCCAGCGCGGCCAGCATCCTCGAAGGCGTGCGTGAGGTGTACAGCGGAGCGAGCTCCCTGTCGCCGCGCATCGCGTCACTGCTGATCAAGCATGTGCGCGACACCGAGCCGATGAGCAGCGACGGCACACTCGAGGTCCTCACCGATCGCGAGCAGGAGGTGCTGCAGCGGTTGGCGCAGGGGATGTCCAATGCGGAGATCGCGCGCACTCTGATCGTCTCCGAGGGAACGGTCAAGGCGCACCTGGGACGCATCATGTCGAAGTGGCACGTACGCGATCGCGTGCAGATCCTCGTGACCGCGGCGCACGCCGGACTCGTCGACTTCCGCTGAGGCGCGGGGTGCGCCATCGTTGGTCGGGGTCCCACCAGACAGGTCCCCGCACCTGCGGGACACCGTCGTTCATGCGGATCTCCCACCCGGACTTCCCGAGGGATCGGTGATGCCACCAGCACAACGGCACACCGTTGTCCGTATGCGTCGGACCACCCTTCGCGTGCTCAGTGACGTGATGAATCTCACACCATGACGCCGGAACATGACACCCCGGGATCAGACACTCCTTATCGCGAGCGATGATCGCCCGCCGTTGATGCATTGTGAAGACCCGATCGGTGGTCGTGATCGCGATGATCCGCCCCTCATCGAACGACACCCGCTGGATCGATCCGGTGCATGCGATCTGCGCGGCGACGGAGACGGGCACGTGGGCACCGGAACCGGTGATCGTCGCCCACCCACCACTCCCGCTAGCTGTCTGAGCGGCGTTGCCGAAGGCGGCCCCCGGCGCGGCGTTTCCGAACGCGGCTTCGCCGGCGCCAGGACCGCTGTGGGCGGCGAGGTCTGCCGCGTCGACGTTCACGACGAGGACCGGTGCCGCACCACCGAGGGTAGGCATGTCGTTGTGGCGGGCAGCGATCGTAAGAACCATCGCGAGAGCATCATGACGCTTCTGCGCCGAAGTGCGGTCATCGAGCACACACCGCGGATCCGAGTTGAACGGATCCTCACCCTCAGCATCGACATCGACATCGGCACCCACACCGCCCACGCCAGTGCCGGCGCCGGAATCGACGTCGACATCGACGTCCGAGAAACCGGTGTCCGCATCCACACCATCACTCGGCACGAAATGCACGCCCGGCATCGGTGGTCCGTCGCCTTTGGGGTTGAGGATCGCGTCCAGGATCACCTGGAACTGCCCGGCGACATCCGGGGTCAGAAACCCGCGGATCGCATGCACCCCGTCCGTCAACCGGCCGATCGTGACACCCCGACGACGACACGCCACCTCATCCCTGGGCTCTTCCCCATCGGGGTCGAACATCGACGCGAGATCCTCCGCGAGCATCGCCAGATCCTGCACCGTCGGCGCAGGCCCCGCCACACCCTCCTCATTCACATCAGAGACATCGTCACTGTCACCGTCATCATCACCGACCTCGACACCGTATCCGCGGGCGCACCCGGCCAACGCGACATCCGCCGCCAGGCGTTGATCCACGCTCAGCCGGTCCCACACCTTCTCTATC
>NZ_JBEOUR010000054.1:0-24107 GCF_040302605.1 Microbacterium sp. NPDC097977 | reverse complement strand
GTCAGACTGTGCTCGTGAAGCTCGAATTCGCGCCGTCGGCGCGGTCCACCGTCGGCCTGGAGTGGGAGATCATGCTCGCCGATCCGGTGAGCGGCGATCTGGTCGGACGCGCGCCCGAGCTCCTCTCCGCTCTCGAGGCGGAGAGCGCCCACGAGCGCCATACGGTGACCGGCGAGCTTCTCACCAACACGATCGAGGTGACCAGTGGGATCGGCGATTCGGTGGCCCACGCGGTCGACGACATCGCCAACGCGATCGCCGCGGTCCGCTCCGCCACGGATCCCGCCGGGATCGAGCTGCTCTCCGCCGGAAGCCACCCGTTCGCCCAGTGGTTCGATCAGGCGGTCACCGACAAGACGCGCTATCACACGCTGATCGAGCGCACCCAGTGGTGGGGCCGCAACATGATGATCTGGGGCATCCACGTCCACATCGGCGTCGAGGATCAGCGCAAGGTCATCCCGATCATCAACGCCCTCGCCGCCTACCTGCCTCATCTGCAGGCGCTGTCGGCATCCAGCCCGTTCTGGGCGGGCGAGCGCACGGGTTACGCCTCGAACCGCGCGCTGGTGTTCCAGCAGCTCCCGACGGCCGGCCTGCCCTGGCCGCTGCAGGACTGGTCGGAGTACGAGTCGTACCTCGACGACATGGTGCGCACGGGGGTCATGGCGGATGCCACAGAGGTGCGGTGGGACATCCGTCCGGCACCGCGGTGGGGCACGATCGAGGTGCGCGCGTGCGACGGCCTCTCGTCGCTGCCCGAGCTGGCCGCGGTCGCAGCACTCGTACAGGTCCTCGTGGAGCATCTCTCGCGTCAGATGGACGAGGGGCGCTCCCTCTCCCGGATGCCGGCGTGGTTCCACCGCGAGAACAAGTGGCGTGCCGCACGGTACGGACTCGACGCGCGCGTGATCGTGGATGCCGACGGCACCCAGCGCCCGGTGCGAGAGCATCTCGTCGAGATCCTCGAGGAGCTGGCTCCGATCGCGGTCGAACTCGGGTGCGTCCGGGAGTTCGGCAGCATCGGCACGATCCTGAGCGACGGTGCCAGCTACGAGCGCCAGCTGACCATCGCGAACGCGACCGGCGGCGATCTCCGCGCGGTGGTGCAGCATCTGATCAGAGAGTTCCGCACCGGCCCGGAATCGTCGACGCAGGAGCCGTAGTCCTCAGTCGTCGAGGAGTCGGCGCGCGAGTCCCTCATCGAGGACGACGTCGGTGACGAGCTCGGCCGCGATCGCCGCGCGCAGACTGACGAGCTTGGGCACGCCGGAGACCACGCACACCCGCCGTGGCACGCGGCGGAGCCGGTCGAGTCCCGGGCCCGTCGCCCGGGCATTGACGCGGATGTCCCGCCACGACCCGTCCGCACGGAAGAACACGGTGGCGACGTCGCCGATCGCGTGGTCCTCGCGCAGACTGCGGTAGTCGTCGCGGCTGAGGTAGCCGCCGACATACACGCGGCTCGGCACTTCGGCCGCGGGAGAACCGAGGCTGAAAACGGCGATGTCCATCTTGGACTGCAGATCGAGCACTCGACGGGTGCTGCGCTCGCGCCACATCGCCTCCCGGGTCGACGGGTCGTCGAAGAACGCCGGCACCGGGAACTGCTGCACCTGCGCTCCGAAGGCGCTGCCGAATCTCTGCAGGATGTCGCTGGAGTACTCCACGCCGCTGGTCTGCGTGTTGCCCGCGCCGTTGAGCTGCACGAACGTGGTGTTGTGGGTCTCCTTCTGGGTGAGCCCTCTGCTGACCGCGCTGATCGTCGACCCCCAGGCCACACCGACGATCATGTTGGAGTCCACGAACTGCGAGAGCAGGCGCCCCGCCGTCAGGGCGACGCGGTCGAGGCGCTCGACCTCGCTGACGATCTCCGGGATCGGCACGACGTGCGCGACCACGTGGTAGCGATCCTTGATGTGCTGCTCCAGCATCCCGAGCCGTTCCAGCGGGGAATTGATGCGGATGTCGACGAGCCCGCTCTCCCGCGCGAAGCTGAGCAGCCGCGACACCGAGGATCGGGACGTCTTCAACTCCTTGGCGATGACCTCCATCGTCTTGTCCTGCATGTAATAGAGCTGCGCGGCGGTGAGCGCGGCGATCAGCTTCGCGTCGCGGAATCCCGCGTCGGACTGGCTCATGACGACCTCCTCCCCCCGATACTTGCACATATGTGCAGCTGGCTTGCGCGTAACGGGCGCATGGGTCGAAGCTGGGTGCAAGCAGAGAGAGAAGGGTCGAAGATGATCGAGTCGACACACTCATCACCGGAACGCGCCGAAGTCCGCGCGGTCCGTGAATCCGGACGTACGACCGTCCTTGTCATCGGAGCCGGCATCAACGGCATCTCCACATTCCGAGATCTCGCCCTTCAGGGCGTCGACGTCGTGCTCGTCGAGCGCGGGGACTTCGCCTCGGGTGCGTCCGCCGCGTCGAGCCACATGATCCACGGCGGCATCCGCTACCTGGAGAACGGCGAATTCCGACTCGTCCGCGAGTCGGTCGAGGAGCGCAACGGCCTGCTCAAGATCGCTCCGCACTACGTCAAGCCGCTGCAGACCACGATCCCGATCTACTCCACGTTCTCGGGCATCCTCTCGGCGCCGCTGCGCTTCCTCACGCACAAGAGCGGGAAGCCCCAGGAGCGCGGCGCGTTCCTGATCAAGATCGGTCTCACGATCTACGACACGTTCTCCCGCGATGGCGGCACCGTGCCGCGTCACCGGTTCCTCGGACGCAAGAAGTCGCTCGCCGAGCTTCCCGCGATCGACCCGAACATCAAGTACACGGCGACCTACTACGACGCCTCGATGCACGATCCCGAGCGCCTGGCCCTCGACGTCCTCCAGGACGGACTCGCCGCGCACCCGGGAGCGGTCGCACTGAACTACGTCGAGGCGATCTCGCGCGACGGAGCGAACGTCGTGCTGCGCGACCGCGAGAGCGGCACGGAGTTCCCGATCACCGCCGACGTCGTCGTCAACGCCTCGGGTCCGTGGACCGACCTCACCAACGACGCGCTCGGCACCGACACCCGCTTCATGGGCGGCACCAAGGGCTCGCACATCGTGCTGGATCACCCGGAGCTGCTCGAGGCGACCCGCGGACGCGAGATCTTCTTCGAGCACTCCGACGGACGCATCGTGCTCATCTACCCGCTCAAGGGCCGCGTGCTCGTCGGGACCACCGACATCGACGCCGACCCGCGCGAGGTCCCGGTGTGCACGGAAGAGGAGATCGACTACTTCTTCGACCTCATCCACCATGTGTTCCCCGAGATCGATGTGACGCGCGAGCAGATCGTCTTCAACTTCTCCGGCATCCGCCCGCTTCCTCGCCATGAGGACACCGCACCCGGTTTCGTATCCCGTGACTACCGCATCGAGGTCGACGAGAAGGGCGCCGCCCCGCTCGTCAGCCTCGTCGGAGGAAAGTGGACGACCTTCCGCGCTCTCGGCGAGTCCCTGTCGGACGTGGTCCTCGGACTCCTCGGACGCACCCGCACGGTGTCGACCGCCGGTCGCGCCATCGGTGGCGGCCGAGACTTCCCTCGCACCGAGAAGGCGCGTCGGATCTGGATCCAGGAGAACCTGCCCGGCGCCGGAGATCGCGCCGAGCGTCTTCTCGCCCGGTACGGCACGCGCGCCGCCCAGGTCTGGGCCCACATCGAGCAGGGCGAGGACGCACCCCTCGCCGGCGGCGACCTGTCCACCCGTGAGCTCGCCTGGATGGTCGAGAACGAGATGGTCGCCCGACTGCAGGACGTGATCCTGCGCCGCACCAGCATCGCCTTCACCGGCAATGCGGACGCGGATGTGCTCGAGGAGCTTGCAGACGCGCTCGCTTCTCTGCTCGACTGGGACCGGGCACGGCACGATGCCGAACTCGAGCAGACGCGACTGCTCCTGAACGAACGACATGGACTCCAGATCTCGTCTCGCGCACGCGGCTGACGAGAGATCCGAACGCCGCCCTCCACGCGGTGTAACTCCCAACAAGTGCCGGGGCTATGGGGCCCCGGCACTCAAGAAAGGTCAATGAAGACATGACTGATGTGAATCTCGGTCTCTACTTCCTGTCGGAGTTCGTCGGCACAGCGATGCTGATCCTCCTGGGTTGTGGTGTGGTCGCGAACGTCGCCCTGGCGAAGAACAAGGGCTTCGGCGGCGGCTTCCTGATGGTCAACTGGGGATGGGGCCTCGCGGTCTTCGTCGGTGTCCTCGCCTCCGCGTACTCCGGTGCGATCCTGAACCCCGCCGTCGGCATCGGACTCCTGATCGGCGGGAAGATCGACTTCTCGCAGTTCGCGGTCGCCACCGGCGCCGAGCTCCTCGGTGCCATCGTCGGTGCGATCCTCACCTGGCTCGCCTACAAGCAGCACTTCGACGAGGAGCCCGACGCGGCGAACAAGCTCGGCGTCTTCTCGACCGGTCCCGCGATCCGCTCCTACGGATGGAACCTGGTCACCGAGGTGATCGGCACCTTCGTGCTCGTCTTCGCGGTCTTCGCGTTCGCCGACTACGGCGTCGCGGACATCGGCACCCCCGGAGGCCTCGGACCGCTCAGCGCTCTGCCCGTCGCCCTCGTCGTGGTGGCCATCGGCGCGTCGCTCGGTGGACCGACCGGATACGCCATCAACCCCGCACGTGACCTCGGTCCTCGTATCGCGCACGCCATCCTGCCGATCAAGGGCAAGGGCTCCAGCGACTGGTCCTACTCGTGGGTCCCCGTCGTGGGTCCGCTGATCGGTGGAGCACTCGCCGCTCTCGCCGCCCCGGTCCTGCTGAACCTCGCCTGATCCGAACCTGACTTCAAAGGAGAACACCATGGCTGACTACATCCTCGCCATCGACCAGGGAACCACCTCGAGCCGCGCGATCATCTTCGACAAGAAGGGGAGCATCATCGCGACGGGCCAGAAGGAGCACGAGCAGATCCTGCCCAAGGCCGGGTGGGTCGAGCACGACGCCTCCGAGATCTGGCGCAACGTGCAGGAGGTCATCGGTCTGGCGCTGAGCCGCGCCGACCTGACCCGCCACGACATCGCCGCGGTCGGCATCACCAATCAGCGCGAGACCGCGGTCGTCTGGGACAAGACCACCGGCAAGCCCGCCTACAACGCCATCGTCTGGCAGGACACCCGCACGCAGGCGATCGTCGATCGCCTGGCGGCGGACGGCGGCGTCGAGCGGTTCAAGCCCATCGTCGGCCTCCCGCTCGCGACCTACTTCTCGGGAACCAAGATCGCCTGGATCCTCGAGAACGTCGACGGAGCCCGCGAGAAGGCGGAGGCCGGTGACCTGATCTTCGGCACCACCGACAGCTGGGTGCTCTGGAACCTCACCGGCGGCGTCGACGGCGGCGTGCACGTCACGGATGTCACGAACGCCTCCCGCACGATGTTCATGGATCTCGAGACGCTCGAGTGGCGCGACGACATCCTCGAGGCCTTCGGCGTTCCGCGCTCGATGATGCCGGAGATCCGCTCCTCCTCCGAGGTCTACGGCGCCGCAGAGGACTCCTCGCTGCTGCGCGAGACCCCGATCGCGGGCATCCTCGGTGACCAGCAGGCTGCCACCTTCGGCCAGGCCGCATTCCAGCAGGGTGAGAGCAAGAACACCTACGGCACCGGCTGCTTCCTGATCTTCAACACGGGCGAGGAGATCGTCCACTCGAAGAACGGTCTGCTCACCACCGTCGGCTACAAGCTCGGCGACCAGCCCACGCACTACGCGCTCGAAGGCTCGATCGCCGTCACCGGGTCGCTGATCCAGTGGCTGCGCGACCAGCTCGGGATCATCTCGTCCGCTCCCGAGGTCGAGGAGCTGGCCGAGAAGGTCGAGGACAACGGCGGCGTGTACATCGTGCCGGCCTTCTCCGGCCTCTTCGCCCCGTACTGGCGTCCGGACGCGCGCGGTGCGATCGTCGGCCTCACCCGCTATGCGAACAAGAACCACATCGCGCGCGCCGCTCTGGAGGCCGTGGCCTTCCAGACCCGCGACGTGCTCGACGCCGTGAACGCGGATGCGGGCGTGGACCTGACGGAACTCAAGGTCGACGGCGGCATGGTCGCCAACGATGCGCTCATGCAGTTCCAGGCGGATGTCCTCGGCGTCCCGGTGGTCCGCCCCGTGGTCGCTGAGACCACCGCCCTCGGCGCGGCGTACGCCGCCGGGCTCGCCGTCGGGTTCTGGAACGGTCTCGACGACCTCTCCGCGAACTGGCAGGAAGACCGCCGGTGGGAGCCGTCGCTCGATGCGGCCGAGCGCGATCGCCAGCTGCGTCTGTGGCGCAAGGCCGTCGACAAGTCGATGGACTGGGTCGACGACGACGTGAAGTGACCTCAGTGTCGTGAGGGAGCGGGCTCGGAGGATTCCTCCGGGCCCGCTTCGTCATCCGAGACCCCCGTGCCGCTCCCGGTCCGGGTCGACGTCTCCAGCGCGCGGAGCAGCGCGGATGTGACGCCGCGCGGCGAACGGGCGTCCCACGCCGCGTACTCGATCCGTTCGGGCCCGTCGACCAGCGCGACGGCGACCACCTCGGACGAGGCGGAGGCGACCACTCCCGGCGCCAGCAGCGTCACGGCGACGCCGGCGCCCACGAGGCCGAGGATGAGCGCGGCGGAGTCCGCCTCGAAGGCGACATCGCGGGGGATCCCCGCCGCGGCGAACGCCGCGTCGCTCTGTGCGCGCCCCGAGGTCCCGGAAGGGAAGTCGGCGAAGGTCTCATCCGCGAGGTCTGCCAGGCGCACGCGTGGACGCGCTGCCAGCCGGTGCCCCCGTGGCACCGCAGCCGCGAGCCGCTCCCGGGAGAGCTCCCGCACGGCGACCCCCTGCGGCTCCGCGTCCGCTCGCAGACCGAGCAGTGCGGCATCGAGCTCACCCCGGCGCAGCGCCTCGACGAGCGCGTCGCTGTTGCCGACGGTGAGCTCGACCCTGGCGTCCGGATGGGCGGAGCGGAATCTCGCGATGAGCACGGGCACATCGAGCGCGGTGACGGTGGGGATGATGCCCAGTCGGAGCGTGCCCACGACCCGCCCGCCTGTCGAGGTCGCCGCTTCCCTGGCCGTGTCGGCCGCGGTGACCGCGGCGCGCGCATGCACGAGGAAGGCCTCCCCCGCCTCGGTGACGCGCACGCTGCGACTGGATCGGACGAACAGCCGTTCTCCGAGCTCGCGCTCGAGGGCTGCGACCTGATGACTGAGTGCGGACTGCGTCACGAAGCACCGCTCCGCCGCGCGGGTGAAGCTCTGCGTCGCCGCGACCTCGATGACGTACCTCAGCTGCTGCAGCTCCATGTAAAAATGATCCCTCGTCATGGTTGCGGTGACAACCATGCATTGGACTCATCGTCGCAGAGATCGCACGCTGGAGGGATGAACCGCACGACGACACTGCTCCTCACCGCGCTGGCACCTCTCTCCTGGGGCACCACCTACCTGGTGACGACCGCTCTCCTCCCCGCGGGTCATCCGCTTCTGGCGGGTCTGCTGAGATCCCTCCCCGCGGGCCTCATCGCTCTCGCGATCGGAAGGACGCTGCCGCGGCGGGGCTGGTGGGCCAAAGCGCTGATCCTGGGCATCCTCAATATCGGCGCCTTCTTCGCGCTCCTGTTCCTCGCGGCCGAGCGCCTACCCGGAGGCGTTGCGGCCGCCGTCGCCGGCGTGCAGCCGCTGATCATCCTCGCGCTGGGTGCCCTGGTCGTACAGGAGCGCATCCGCCCGACGACGGCGACCGCCGCCGTGGTGGGCGCGGGCGGCGTGGCTCTGATCGTGCTGGGTCCGGCGGCATCGCTCGACCTGCTCGGCGTGCTCGCGGCGATCGGGGGCGTGACCGCGACCGCGCTCGGAATGGTCCTCACCAAGCGCTGGGGTCGGCCGTCCGGCGTCGGACCGGTCGCGTATGCGGGCTGGCAGCTGACCGCGGGCGGGCTCTTCCTGCTGCCGCTCACCCTCATGTTCGAAGGTCTCCCCCCGGCGATCGACGGCACCGCGGCCCTCGGCTACCTGTGGCTCGGGAGCGTCGGCGGCCTGCTCGCGTACACGCTCTGGTTCCGCGGCATCCAGCAGCTGCCCGTGATCGCGCCGGGGTTGCTCGCGCTCCTCTCCCCCGTGGTCGCAGCGATTCTTGGCACACTGGTCGCCGGAGAGAGGTTCACGCCTGTGCAGACGGTCGGCCTCGCGCTGGTCCTGCTGGCTCTCGTCGCGGGACAGCTCGGAGCACTGCGCCGCCCGCGCGCCTGAGCGTCAGCCCTTGCCGAACAGCTTCTGGATCTCGGCGAGGTCGGCTTCGCTGGGCGCCTTCGCACCACCGAGGCCGAAGCCCGATCCCGTCGGGGTCGAGGACGGTGCGATCCCGGCGTTCTCGGCGGCGCGCTTCGCGGGATTGCCCGAGCGGGATGTTGCCGCGGACTTGCCCTTCTTGCCGCGCTTCGACGATGCTCCCGGCTTGCCCATCCCGGGCATCGATCCCATCCCCGGGATGTTCGGCGTGCCGCCGCGGGCGACGGTCTTCATCATCTTGGCCGCCTGGTCGAAGCGTTGCACGAGCTGGTTGACGTCCGTGACCGTCATCCCTGAACCGCGCGCGATGCGCAGTCGACGAGATCCGTTCAGCACCTTCGGGTTGCGGCGCTCGCCGGGCGTCATCGACCGGATGATGGCCTCGGTGCGATCGATCTCACGCTCGTCGAAGTCGTCGAGCTGCTGCTTCATCTGCCCCATGCCGGGGAGCATCCCCAGCATCTTCTTCATCGATCCCATCTTCTTCATCTGCTGAAGCTGGTCGAGGAAGTCTTCGAGGGTGAATTGCTCGGTGGCGAGCTTCTCGGCCATCTTGACGGCCTCTTCCTCATCGAAGGCCTGCTGGGCCTGCTCGATGAGGGTGAGGATGTCGCCGAGGTCGAGGATGCGACTCGCCATACGGTCCGGGTAGAAGGGCTCGAGGTCTTCGAGTCGCTCGCCGGTCGACGCGAAGATGATCGGGCGCCCGGTCACCGAGGCGACGGAGAGCGCTGCGCCACCGCGCGCGTCACCGTCGAGCTTGGACAGCACGACGCCGGTGAAGTCCACGCCCTCCTGGAAGGCCTTCGCGGTGTTGACGGCATCCTGACCGATCATGGCGTCGATGACGAAGAGGACCTCGTCGGGATCCGTGGCCTTGCGGATGTCCGAGGCCTGCTTCATCAGCTCGGCATCGACGCCGAGACGACCGGCGGTGTCGATGATGACGACGTCGTGCTGGTGGCGACGCGCGTGCTCGACGCCGTCGCGCGACACGCGCACCGGGTCACCGACGCCGTTGCCGGGTTCGGGGGCGTAGATCGTCGCGCCCGCCTGCTCGGCCACGACCTGCAGCTGATTGACGGCGTTCGGACGCTGGAGGTCGGCGGCGACGAGCAGAGGCGTGTGCCCCTCCCCCTCGAGCTGCTTCGCGAGCTTGCCGGCGAAGGTCGTCTTTCCCGAGCCCTGCAGTCCCGCGAGCATGATCACGGTCGGCGCGGTCTTGGCGAACCGCAGGCGGCGCTGCTCGCCGCCGAGGATCTGGACCAGCTCCTCATTGACGATCTGCACGACCTGCTGCGCCGGGTTGAGGGCCTTGTTGACCTCATCGCCCAGTGCCCGCTCACGCACCTTCGCGGTGAACTCCTTGACGACGACGAGTGCGACGTCGGCATCAAGCAGTGCGCGACGGATCTCGCGCACGGTGCCGTCGACGTCGGCCGCCGTGAGCTTTCCCTTCGTGCGCAGATTGCGGAAGGTCTCGGTGAGCCGATCGGAGAGCGTGCCAAAGGTAGCCATGGTGACACCGAGTTTACGCGACTCGCAGACACATCACGGCGCGGGATGCGCGCGAACGCGGTCAGCGCGTCGAAGCCCGCCAGGGCAGTGCGTCGACGGCCCGCACCGCGTCGTCGAACCTCTCCGAGACGGTGCCCCGACCGGCCCCGCTCTCCGCCCAGGCCCGCACCGCTGCGAGGACGGCCGCCGACCAGGTCGCAGCGACGATGTCGGCGGAGACCGGAGTGACGCCGGATCGCAGTGCGAGGTCACGCAGCGCCGCAGACAGCCGCGCCTGGCGCAGCGCCGCATCCTGCACCAACTCGTCGTCGAGCTCCATCGCCGAGGCGTTCGTCATCGCGAGAGCGAGACTGTCGGGTGCGAAGTCCGCGACCAGCGTCGTGAGGATGCGCCTGACCTCGCTTCCCTGACGATCCTGCGGCACGGCGCTCAGGTCCTCGACGGCTCCGGCGATCCGGTCGTCCAAGCCCGACCACAGCACGTCACTCTTCGAGGAGAAGTAGTTGAAGAAGCTCGACCGGCTCACTCCCGCCCGCTGGGTGATGTCGGCGACGGACGTCGCGTCGTAGCCGCGCTCGAGGAAGAGCTCGCAGGCGGCATCGGCCAGCGTCTCGCGAGACGAGGCCCTCGGGCGTCCGGCGCGGCTTGAGCTGATCATGCTCACACGCTACCGCGCGCCGCGTCGCCGCGACGTGGATCGCAGTGAGGGGTATTGTTAGACGCAATCCATCTATCCCGAGTGGGAGTGACATGACCACGCTCGACATCCTGACTCCGCGCCTCGCGCCCGACTACGTCCCCTATCCCGAGGGATGGGATCTGCAGCGCCGCGTGCATGCCGACGTGGTCGCGGGCGATCGCCCCGACACCCTGATCCTGCTGGAGCACGAGGCCGTGTACACGGCGGGGAAGCGCACAGAGGCGCAGGAGAGACCTCACGACGGCACGCCGGTCATCGATGTCGACCGAGGAGGGAAGATCACCTGGCACGGTCCGGGGCAGCTCGTGGGATATCCGATCGTCCGTCTTCCCGAGCCGATGGACGTGGTCGCCCATGTCCGCCGCCTCGAGCGCCTGCTGATCGACGTGCTCCGTCCGCTCGGTGTCGACGGGTATCAGGTCGACGGCCGCAGCGGCGTCTGGGTGCGTCGCCCCCTCTCGGAGGACAAGGTCGCCGCGATCGGCGTGCGCGTGCAGCAGGGCGTCACCATGCACGGCTTCGCGATCAACTGCGACAACAGCCTCGCCGGCTTCGGGGGCATCATCCCCTGCGGCATCACCGACGCAGGCGTCACGACGGTGAGCGAGGTCGTCGGAGCGGACATCTCCCCGGCCGACGTCGTCGACGCGGTGTCCACCGCCTTCCTCGCCGAGTACTCGACCCCCCACCACGCAGGAGTTCCCGCATGACCGCCGCACCCGAGGGACGCAAGCTCCTCCGCCTCGAGATCCGCAATGCGGAGACCCCGATCGAGCGCAAGCCCGAGTGGATCAAGACCAAGGCGAAGATGGGACCCGAGTACACGGCTCTGCATTCGCTGGTGAAGAGCGAAGACCTGCACACGGTGTGCCAAGAGGCCGGCTGCCCGAACATCTTCGAGTGCTGGGAGGATCGGGAGGCGACGTTCCTCATCGGCGGTTCGCAGTGCACGAGACGCTGCGACTTCTGCCAGATCGACACGGGGAAGCCGGATGCCTACGACACCGACGAGCCCCGCCGCGTCGCCGAGAGCGTCGCGCGTATGAACCTCCGCTACGCCACCGTGACGAGCGTGGCCCGCGACGACCTTCCCGACACGGGCGCATGGCTCAACGCCGAGACCGTCCGCAGGATCCACGAGCTCAACCCGAACACCGGTGTCGAGCTGCTCGCCAACGAGCACAATGCCGATCCCGCATTCCTCGGCCAGATCTTCGACGCGCGTCCCGAGGTGTTCGCGCACAATGTCGAGACGGTGCCCCGCATCTTCAAGCGCATCCGTCCGGCGTTCCGTTACGAGCGCTCCCTCGACGTCCTCACGCAGGGACGCAACGCGGGCCTGATCACCAAGTCCAATCTCATCCTCGGCATGGGCGAGGAGCCGGAGGAGGTGGTGCAGGCGCTGCACGACCTGCATGACGCCGGGTGCGACATCATCACCATCACGCAGTACCTGCGCCCGTCGCCTCGGCACCTGCCGGTGTCCCGCTGGGTCAAGCCCGCCGAGTTCGTGGAGTTCAAGGAGGAAGCGGAGCGCATCGGGTTCCTCGGCGTGCTCGCGGGTCCGCTGGTGCGCTCGTCGTACCGCGCGGGCCGCCTGTGGGCCCAGTCGATGGTGTCGAAGGGACGGGAGATCCCCCCGCACCTCGCGCACATCGCCGAGAGCGCCGACCTCGGGTTCGCTCAGGCCGTCTGAGCACCGGCGTCCGTCATACGGAGTCCCGCCGGTGCCGACCGCTCAGTCGGCGCTCATCACCGACTGCACGCTGCCGTCGGAACCGAGGTTCACGAGCAGCACGTCGTCGGTGGTGCCGGCGTCGAGTGCGTACTCGAGCACCGCGAACGGCTCGGATCCCCCGTGCTCGTCGGCCAGGATCGTCATGCTCATCAGCCGCAGCGAGCGGATGATGTCGACGGCGGCATCGCCGCTCACATCGACCAGCACCTCCTCCAGCTCGTCGCCGTACGCCTCCTGCTGCTGCAGGATGTACTCGGTCACCTCGCTGGTGCGATCGTCGACCTCTGCGAGCATCCCGCGGCGGGAGGTGTCATCGACGCTCTCCAGCCCGGCGATCAGCGATGCCGCGATGTCGAGGGCGTCGGTGGAGACGTCGTCCTGATCGGGGGCCGTGAGATCGACGGTGACGCTCTGGTCGCCGAGCTCCACGGTCTCCGACCAGAAGATCGAGCCGTCGGGTCCTGACGACAGGAGTCCGAAGTAGTCGTGTTCGATCGCCATAACGCTATGAAACCAGCCTCGTGCTCGCGGCGGTAGTCCCGTCGTCAGCCGACGAGCGACTGGACGAAGACATGGGGGGTGAATCCGGTGAGGTCGTCGATTCCCTCGCCCTGTCCGAGGAGCTTGACGGGGATGCCGGTGCGCTCCTGGACGGCGAGGACGAAGCCCGCTTTGGCGGAGCCGTCGAGCTTCGTGAGGACGAGTCCCGTCACCCCCGCGTGCTCGAGGAACGCCTCGGCCTGCATGACGCCGTTCTGCCCGGTGGTGGCGTCGAGGACGAGCAGGACCTCGCTGATCGGAGCCTGCTTCTCGATCACCCGACGGATCTTGGTGAGCTCGTCCATCAGTCCGCCCTTGGTGTGCAGCCGACCGGCGGTGTCGATGATCGCGATCTCGATGCCTTCGCGCTTGGCGTACTCGATGGTCTGGAACGCGACGGATGCCGGATCCTGCCCCTCCTGCTGCGGGCGCACGATGGCCGCGCCGCCACGCTGAGCCCAGGTGGCGAGCTGGTCGACCGCGGCCGCGCGGAACGTGTCCGCAGCGCCGACGACCACGCTGCGCTGGAATCCGCGGAGGAACTTGGTGAACTTTCCGATGGTCGTGGTCTTGCCGACCCCGTTCACTCCCACGACGAGCACCACGGCCGGGCGTTCGGTGAGCTTCAGCGTCGTGTCGAACTTCGCGAAATGCTCCTCGAGAGTCTCACGGAGCATGCGCTGCAGATCCTGTGGATCGGTCGTGCGGAAGCGCTCGACCTTCTCGCGCAGCTCGTCGACGACGCGCTCGCTGATGTCCGGGCCGAAGTCGGCCGTGATCAGCGCCGTCTCGAGGTCCTCCCACGTCGTCTCATCGATCGTGGGCTTGACGAACATCCCGCGCAGTGCTCGGGTGAGGGACCAGGACTTCTCCGCCATGGGTCCAGCCTACGGGTACCATCCTGAGCGGCCCTGACGTGGGTGTACGCCCTGAGCACAACTTCGGATGACGGAGGCGGCGCTCCGGGCATCCGGGTCTCCGGCCGGCATGGCGCGACACGGCATTCGTATCCGTGCCCGGGCGGGGTCGAGTTCTTGCCCGAGCGGCAGGCGAAGGCGTGCAGCGGCGTGTCGACCCGCGGATGCCGCGTCAGACGGCGGCGCGGTCTCCGACACGCTGTCCGACGACGGCGGAGACGCCGTCCTGGCGCATCGAGACGCCGTACAGCGCATCCGCGATCTCCATCGTGCGCTTCTGGTGCGTGATGACCAGAAGCTGCGAGCTCTCGCGAAGCTGTTCGAACACCGTCAGGAGCCGACCGAGGTTCGCGTCGTCCAGAGCCGCCTCGACCTCGTCGAGGATGTAGAACGGGCTCGGCCGCGCTTTGAAGATGGCGACCAGCAGCGCCACCGCCGCGAGCGACCGCTCACCACCGGAGAGCAGCGAGAGCCGCTCGATCTTCTTGCCGACCGGTCGCACCGAGACCTCGATGCCGGTGGTCAGCATGTTGTCGGGGTCGGTGAGAGAGATGCTGCCGGAACCACCGGGGAAGAGCAGCGGGAACACTTCGCCGAACGCCCGTTTGGTGTCCTCGAAGGCGCTCGCGAAGATGATCTGCATGCGCTCGTCGAGGTCGGCGATGATGGTCAGCAGATCCTGGCGGGTCTGGGTCAGATCTGCCAGCTGCTCGGTGAGGAAGGCGTGCCGCTGCTCGAGGGCCGCGAACTCCTCCAGCGCGAGCGGATTGACGCGACCGAGCTGGGCGAGCTTGCGTTCCGCGTCGGCGAGTCGACGCTGCTGGATGCGGCGATCGAACGGGATCGCCGAGTCGTCCGCGTGATCCTCTTCGCTCGGCGCGGCGCCGGGGTCGCGCGGAACGAGCTGGTCCGGACCATATTCCGTAACGAGAATATCTTCGTCGAGCGCGAGCTCCGAGGCAACGCGCTCCAGGAGGCTGTTGAGGTGGAGCTTCTTCTCGTGGATCTGCAGTTCGAGTCCATGCACGCTCTCGGTGAGCCCGGCGAGACGCTCGCGCAACGACGACTCCTGCGCACGCAGCGCGGTGAGCTCCTCGTTCTGCGCCGATCGCGCAGCTTCCGCCTCCGCCAGCACGACTCGCGCCTCGGTGACGGAACGATCTATCGAGTCCAGGATCCGCGGCAGCTCCGATGCGACACCGGCGGCGGCTTCGCGCTGCGCCCTCCTGATGACCGCACGGCGGGCGGCCTCGGCCGCGGCATCCCGCTCCTGTTCGCGCTGTCGCTCCAGACTCGCGACCCGCGACTGCGCCGCGCGCACGCGCTCTCGCAGCGTCTCGATGTCGAGTCGCGCCCGCACCTCGGCCTCCCGGGCGAGTTCGAGCGTCTCCAGAAGTCCGTCGCGAGCGGATGCATCGAGCACAGGGCGCGGCGCCGATACCGCAGCCTCCAACTCGGCCTTCGTGGACTCCGCCTTCGCCGCGGCGTCTTCGACCGCCGTCTGCGCCTGCTCCATACCGGCCTCGAGTCGCTCGCACTCGGCGACCGCCGACTCGTGCGTGACCGTGATGCGGTTCACCTGCTCGGCGTGGCTGGCGAGCGCTGCGTCGTGCTCGCGCAGAGCCCGCAGCGCGTCCTTGGCGTGTCGACGAGAGACCTCGACGGTCTCGTTCGCCTCCTCGCGCGCCTCGCGCAGAGTGTCGACGATCACCTGCACCTCAGCGAGCCGCTCGTTCGCGGCATCACGCTCAGCCGCGAGCTCGAGTCTCGATCGCTCGCCGCCTGACCCTGTGCGCAGAGTCTGCGCGGTGACGACATCGCCTCCGGTGGTGACGATCGTCGTGGTGGTGTCTCCGGTGGCATCGAGTGCGGCGCGGGCGCCGCGAGCCGCGTCCAGCCCGTCGGCGATCAGCACGTGCGAGAGGATGCCGAGCACCCCCTCAGGTGCGGTGACCGTGTCGACCGCGGGAGTCACGCCATCGATCTCGGGGAGCTGGACCACAGGCCTCGGAGCATCGGCGACCACGAAGTCGACCACTCCCCTGCGCTGTGTGGCCGCATCGTGGGCTAGGGAGAAGGCGTCGGCGGAATCGCCGACCAGCACCCCCTCGGCGAGCGGGCCGAGGACCGCGGCGATGGCCGCCTCGAATCCGGCTCTGACCTGCACGGAATCGCCGACCAGACCACGGATGCCGCGACCGCCGGCCTTGACGATCTCCGCCGCGCCGCCGGAGATGGCCAGTGCGCTGCCGAGTGCGGCGGACTTCGCGGTGAGCGCGTCGACTTCGCGCTCCGCCGCGTGCAGCCGCTCGCGCAATGCCTCGCGATCGGTCTCCGCAGCCGTCGCAGCGCGCTGCGCGGTCTCGTATGCGGCGGAGTGCTCGGCCGCCGTCCCCTCGGGTGCCTCGGTGTCGTCGATCGCCTCGAGCGCCTCCGCGGCCTCGCGTCGCCGGTTCTCGGCGGCCTCGAGCGCGTTCTGCTGGCGGAGCACCGCGCCGCGCACAGCCGCCAGAGCCGATGCCGCAGCATCCGCCGTGCCCCGCAGAGAGCTGATGCGCATGTCGTAGGCCGAGACCAGAGCGCTCTGCTCGGCGATGTCGACGTCGAGGGTGTCGAGTTCGGCCCGCGCCAGCATGACCTCCCTGCTCGCCGCCGTCGCCGCTTCCTGGGCGTCGCCGAGTCCGGCCGAGATCTCGGTGATCTCGTCCTTCGCCTCATCGATCGTGCTCTGCGTCACGGTGACCGAGGTCACGGCCGCGTCGTCCTCCTCGGAACCGAGGAGCGCGAGTCGCTGATTCGCGAGGGTGTACAGCCCGCGCATCCGCTCCTGAACCTGTTCGAGCCCGAAGGCGACCCCGCGTGCCTGGTCGACCGCGACGGAGTTCTGGTCCTGTTCGAGCCGCGCGATGCCGGCTCGAACAGCCTCGGCCTGATCCGAGAGCACCAGACGCTCGGTGTGACGCTCGTGCTCCGTGCGGGTGTGGTCTGCCAGAGCGGTCCGGAGCGCGACGACGTCGTCGGCGAAGATACGGGCTTTGGCGTCGCGGACCACGGCGGCGATCGTCGCAGCTTCTCTGGCCACCTCGGCCTGGCGCCCGAGCGGCTTCAGCTGGCGGCGGATCTCCCCCGCGAGGTCGCTCAGGCGTGTGAGGTTCGTCTCCATCGCATCGAGCTTGCGGAGCGTCTTCTCCTTGCGCCGCCGGTGCTTGAGGATGCCTGCGGCTTCTTCGATGAAGCCGCGTCGGTCTTCGGGGGACGCCTGCAGCACGGTGTCGAGACGACCCTGGCCGACGATGACGTGCATCTCGCGCCCGAGCCCGGAGTCGCTGAGCAGTTCCTGCAGGTCGAGCAGGCGACAGGTCTCCCCGTTGATGGCGTATTCGCTCGAGCCGCTGCGGAACAGCGTCCTGCTGATCGTCACCTCTGCGAACTCGATGGGCAGCGCGCCGTCGCTGTTGTCGATCGTGAGCTGCACCTCGGCACGCCCCAGCGGCCCCCTCGTCGAGGTCCCGGCGAAGATGACATCCTCCATCTTGCCGCCGCGCAGGGTCTTGGCCCCCTGTTCGCCCATGACCCAGGCGAGGGCGTCGACGACGTTGGACTTGCCGGATCCGTTGGGCCCGACGATGCAGGTGACACCCGGTTCGAAGACGAAGCTCGTGGGCTGCGCGAAGGACTTGAACCCCTTGAGGGTCAGGCTCTTCAGATGCATGCGCGTACCGCGCTTCGGGGGTGGATCACGCCCATACGCTACCGGAATCACGCGGCAGGACAGGCATCCCGCGCTGGCCGTCGGTGAACTCGATGCCCTCGCGACACGCCGACCGGACACGCCTGTGCTTGACGGACACGCCCGGGTGTCGCTACCGTAACCTGCGGATCGCCACACGAAAGGAGGTTACCGATGATGATCACAATCACTGCACAGGCCACTGGCCTCGCCGCGCCGTTCGCGCCGCGTCTTGCGCATTCGGTAGCCGCCGGCGTCCACACCAGCTCTCTCTCGTAGAGCCGAGGACCCCGCGCGCCGCCATCCGCTGCGCACCGCCCGTCTCGGGCATCCTCTGACGCGTGTCCGCACGCCCACCCTCTGCTCCGCCTCGGAGCACGGATCCCCGCCGCATCCGGCGGTCGCGCCTTCGGCGCGACCCGGATCGCGCACCGCTGCACCGCGCCCCCGCTCCGCGTCGACGGCGCCCGTGCTGCTCCCCGCACCACACACACTCGAAGGACCATCGTGAACACGACGTTGCACCGCAACCTCACCCACCCGCCCGATACCGAGGACCAGCTGGTCCTCCATCTCCCCGCTCCTGACGAGCTGCGTCGTCTCGCGCTCGCGGATCGTCTGTCACTGCGGATCGGCCTCTGGCTGCTCCAGCGGGCGCAGCGACCGCGTCGCGAGCGGCGTGTCGCACCGCCCGCGGCGTACGACCCGCTGCATCTCGACCGCCGGGAACGACCCCCCGCCGAATCGTTCGCCCTGCTCACCTACGACCTGCAGCGTCAGCTGCGATGACCTGGAGGCCTCAGATGAGCATCTCTCTGATCGAGGACGCGACGCTGCATCCGCTCGTGCTGCCGGCACGGGCGGATGCCGCGGACGCGGCCGAGTTCCGCGAGCTGTCCCGTGTCCGCAACGAGGTGTACCGCGAGTTGACGGGGCGCACCGAGCAGGACCTCACCCCCGAGGCTCTGCTGCCTCTGCTCCGCTCGCGGGCGGAGCGGACCACGGTCGCGTGGATCGTGCGCGACGCCGGCGAGATGGTCGGTCGCGCGGTGGTCGACATCCCTCACGAAGAGGGGTCGAAGGTCGCCATCGCCTCGATCGAACTGCATCCGCGGGTCTGGGGTCGCGGTATCGCGACGGCCATCCTGCCGCACCTGGAGGCTGTCGTGCGCGCGCACGGTCGCACCGTCATCCAGAACTGGACCGAGCAGCAGGCGAGCGACGGCGCACGGTTGGAGGCGCGCACCGGGTTCGGAAGCGTGCCGGACGACCATGTCGCACGGTTCCTGCTGCGCCACGGCTTCACCCTCGAGCAGGTGTATCGCGTGAGCCGTCTCGACCTGACGCCGGATGCGCGCGCTCTCGCGGCCTCGCTTCTCGATGAGGCGAAGGCGCATTCACCGGGCTATCGAGTGCGACAGTGGATGGCACCCACCCCACCCGAGCATCGGGACGGCTACGCATGGCTCAAGTCGCGCATGTCCACCGACGCCCCGTCGGCGGATCTCGAAGCGGACGAGGAGTCGTGGGATGCGGAGCGCCTGATCGCGGGTGAGGCGCGTCTGGCCGAGATGGGCCAGGAACTCCAGGTCACGGTCGCACAGCACCTCGAGACGGGTGCGCTGGCGGCTTTCACCGAGCTCGGCATCGGACCCGACCGCACGGGCACGACGCATCAGCACGACACTCTGGTCCTGAAAGAGCACCGTGGCCACCGTCTCGGCCAGCTGGTGAAGTGCGCCGCGATGCTCTCGTGGATCGACATCGCACCGGAGTCGACGGACATCATCACCTACAACGCCGAGGAGAATCGGCCCATGCTCGCCATCAACGAGGCCATGGGCTTCACAGCCATCGCCTATGAGGGCGCCTGGAAGAAGGACCTGACATGACCACCATCGAGATCGCACCGACCATCTCGCCGCTGACCGTTCCGAGCTCGCTCGACGACGAGGATGCCGCGGACTTCCGCGCCTACGCGGACCTGAACCGGCAGATCTGCGACGAGACCGTCGGTCTCCCGGACCTCGCCCCTGACGCCGCTCAGCTGCTGGCCGGATGGCAGGACGGGACCGACACCCTCCACACGGGCTTCGTCGCGCGGCGCGAAGACGAGATCGTCGGCATGGTCACGATCGACTACGCCCAGGAGGAGGACGCGCACGCCGCGGAAGTCGACCTGATGGTGCCCGAGCGGTACTGGGGGCAGGGGGTCGAAGACGCCCTGCTCGCTCTGGCCGAGACCGAGGCACGCGCCCACGGTCGCTCGCTGGTGCAGATCTGGTCGCTGCACCGCCCCATCGAGAAGGAGCGCATGCTCGCGCCGCGCACCGGGTGGGGGCGCATCCCGGCGATCCCCCTGTCCGACCTGCTGGAGGCACGCGGGTACGAACTCGAGCAGGTCGAGCGCAACAGCGAGTTCGACCTCCGCGCAGACCCGGCGCCTCTGCGGGCGGCGAGGCTGGCCGCGGAGTCGGCCGCCGGTGAGGACTATCGCGTCCTGCAGTGGATGGCGCCGACTCCCGCGGAGCTCCGCCCCGGATACGCGGCGATCCTCGCTCGTCTCTCGACGGATGCGCCGAGCGGCGACATGGACTTCGTGGCCGAGGTGTGGGACGCCGACCGTGTGGAGCGCCGGGAGCGACGCCTCACCGGAGCCGGGCAGGCGCTCTCGATCGTGGCCGTGCAGCACATCCCCACGGGCGACATCGTCGCCTACAACGAGCTGCTCATCGGCGCGGACCGCACCGGAGTGACCCATCAGTTCGGCACACTGGTCTCGAGCGCGCACCGAGGTCACCGTCTCGGCGCACTGGTGAAGACCGTGAACCTCCTGCACTGGCGCGAGGTCATGCCCCGGTCGTCGACGGTCTCGACGTTCAACGCGGAGGAGAACCGTCCGATGCTGAGCATCAACGAAGCCCTCGGCTTCGTCCCGGTCTCGTACTCGGGGGCATGGCAGAAGCGGCTGTGAAGGTCATCCGATCGGTGTACTCGGCGCGAGGCGGATCATCCGCCTGACCGATGCACCGATCGGGTGCCTGCAGCGAGGCTGGACACATGAACAACTCCGTCCTCGACGCGCACGCTCTGACCAAGACCTACGGCGAGACACATGCTCTCGCCGGAGTGGATCTGTCCATCACACGCGGCGAATCCGTCGCGATCATGGGCGCATCCGGCTCGGGTAAATCCACCCTGCTGCACGTGCTCGCCGGCATCATCGTCCCCGACACCGGCACCGTGACGTACCGCCCCGCGACCGGCGCGGCGATCGAGCTGTCCGCTCTCGGCGAGTCCGCACGCTCGCGTCTGAGACGGGAGCGGTTCGGCTTCGTCTTCCAGCAGGGCCTGCTCATCCCCGAGCTCACCGCCGTCGAGAACGTCGCGCTCGCCTCGATGATCAACGGCGTGAAGCGAGCGGATGCCGTGACGCACGCGGCCGCCTGGCTCGCGGCGCTCGGTCTCGCCGGAATGGAGGATCGCCGCATCGGCGAGCTCTCCGGCGGTCAGGCCCAACGCGTCGCGATCGCGCGCGCACAGGCGACCGGCGCCGATCTGGTGTTCGCCGACGAGCCCACCGGCGCCCTGGACTCGCATACCTCGCAGGAGGTGATGGACGCGCTCCTTTGGTCGACGACCGGCCAGGGACGCACCCTGCTCGTCGTCACCCACGACGCTGAGGTCGCCGCACGGTGCTCCCGCATCGTCGCGGTCCGCGATGGCATGGCCGCGTCCTCGGGGGTGTCCGCATGAACCCGAACGTGCTCGCGTTGCTCCTGCGTCCCACGAAGGAGCAGACCGGCGTGGTGGTGCTTCCCATCGTCGCCTTCGGCGTGGTGACCGCCCTCGTGCTCACCGTCGTCGGCGGCGCTCAGTCGTTCTGGGGATGGACCGACGACTTCGCCCCGATCTATCAGGCGCTGGCCGCGATCGCTCTCGTACTGCTGGTGGTGCCGCTGACGACCCTCGGCGGCGCCGCGGCCCGACTCTCCGCTCGTCGGCGAGACGAGCGGCTCTCCACCCTGCGTCTGCTCGGCGTCACGCCGATGGGTGTGGGGGTCGTCACGGTGATCGAGTCGGTCGTGGTCGCCGCTGCCGGCGCCATCATCGGGGTGATCGCCTACCTCCTGGTCTCACCGCTGATCGGACTGATCCCCTTCCGTGGTGCTGCCCTCGGCCTCGACGCCGTGCTGCTGAACCCGGCGGGCGTCGCAGCGGTCGTCGGCGGCATCCTCGTCGTCGCCGCGGGAAGCTCCGCCCTCGGACTGCGGCGCGTGATCATCTCGCCGCTGGGCGTGCGGTTGCGGGCGACGGCCGCACCCGTGCACTGGATTCGTGCCGTCCTCGGCGTCGCGGTCATCGTGGTCGCATTCGCCGTGGTGAAGGTCTTCCCCACGGTCGCCGGACTCGCCGTCACGATCACCGTGCTCGCGATCACGTTCGCGCTCGCACTCGCGGTGCTCAACGTCATCGGACCGTGGGTGCTCAAGATCACCGCGTCGCGACACCTGCGTCGAGCGCAGACACCCGAGAGGCTGCTCGCCGCGCGCATGGTGCTCGACGCGCCCAAGGCTGCCTGGCGTCAGGTCAGCGGAATCGCCATGGCCAGCTTCATGGCCGTGTTCGCCGGAACCGGCGTCTCGCTGATCAACGCGATGGGCAGCGAGGCCGCCGCGGCCTCGGACGCCGCGCTCGCCGCCGACATGCGCACGGGGCTCATCATCACGCTCGTCGGCTCGTTCCTGATGGTCGCCGCGTCCGTCGGGGTGAACCAGGCGTCCGCTGTTCTCGACCAGAGAGAGCTGCACCAGAGTCTGCACCGACTCGGTGTGCCGGTCTCGACCGTCGACCGTGCCCGTCAGCGTGCGATCATGTCGCCGCTGCTGATCACCGCCCTCGGTTCCGCCCTGTGCGCGGCCGTGCTCGTGTTCCCGCTGCTCGGCATCGCGCTGATCGTCGCCCCGGAATCCCTGCTCACGATCGGCGGAGTCCTTGCGCTCGGCATCGCGGTGGTCTGGGCCAGCACCCGGGCGACCGCGCCGCTGCTGGGCCGCTCGTTCCGCGCTGTATGACGCCGTGTGCCTCATCCCCCGCAGGACGAGGGCGCAGATCCGAGGTGCGAGCGAGCGCTCAGCGGCGTCGCTGGCACCTCGGGCAGTAGTGGCTCGAACGGTTCATGAACGCCTCACGGACGATCAGGGTGCCGCATCGGGGGCACGGCTGGCCGCCTCGCCCGTACGCGTTCAGGGAGTGCGCGAAGTAGCCGGCCTGGCCGTTCACGTTCACGTACTGCGAATCGAAGCTCGTCCCGCCCTCCGCGAGTGCCTTCGCCAGCACGAGCCTGATCTCGCCGAGCAGCCGCTTCACCGCCGCGGTGGAGAGCACGTCGGCGGGAGTCTCGGGGTGGATGCGCGCCGCCCACAGCGACTCGTCGGCGTAGATGTTCCCCACGCCGCTGATGACCTGCTGGTCGAGCAGCACCCGCTTGACGGCACTGCGGCGGCGTCGCAGCGCGCGCACGAAGTCGGCGTCGTGGAAGAGCGGATCGACGGGGTCCCGGGCGATGTGCACGACCTGGGTGGGGATGCGAGACGGGCCGTCCGGCACCAGACGATCGACGGCGAGCGAGCCGAAGGTGCGCTGGTCGGCGAAGACGATCGCGAGCTCGCCGTGCTGAGGATGCTCGACGAAGATGCGGATCCGCTCATGGCGTTCGGCTGCGGCATCCGGCGAACGCAACAGCATCTGTCCGCTCATGCCCAGGTGCGCGATCAGTGCATCGTCGTCGGAGTCGAGCGGCAGCCAGAGGAACTTGCCACGCCTCTCGGCTCCGGAGAACGTGCGGCCCTCGAGACGGGACACGAAGTCGGCCGCGCCGGCGAGGTGACGGGTGAGAGCCCTCTCATCGAGGACCGAGACCGCAGTGATCGTCGATCCCGTGGCCGCCGGAGCGAGGCCGGCTCTGACGACTTCTACCTCGGGAAGCTCAGGCACGCTCGTTCAGCAGTCGCCACGCGCTGAGCGCAGCAGCCATCTCGGCGGTCTTCTTGCTGCTGCCCTTGCCGGTCATCGCGACATCGCCGACGACGACGGTCGCGAGGAAGCGACGGTCATGATCGGGACCGCTCGCCTCGACCGAATACACGGGCGGGGGTGAACCGGCGCGAGCCGCGAGCTCCTGAAGACTCGTCTTCGGGTCCATCGCGGCGCCGTAGCGCTCGGGATCGGCCAGCAGCGGTGCGGTCAGCCGCAGCACGAGCTCGGTTGCGGCGTCGGGGCCTGCCGACAGGTACGTCGCCCCGATCACGGCCTCCATGGTGTCGGCGAGGATCGAGTCCTTGTCGCGTCCGCCGGTCTGCTCCTCGCCCCGACCCAACCGCAGGTGACTGCCGAGGCCGATGGCTCGTGCGACCTCCGCCAGGGCGACGGTCGACACCACGCTGGCGCGCCGCTTGGCGAGCTCCCCCTCGTCGAGCGTGGGGTGCGTGGTGAAGAGCATCACGGTGACGGCCTGGCCGAGAACGGAGTCGCCGAGGAACTCCAGGCGCTCGTTATGAGGGATGCCCCCATGCTCGTAGGCGTAGGAGCGATGGGTGAGAGCCAACTCCAGAAGCTCCGCGTCGATCCTCGCTCTGATCGGTTCAGTTCCGGGGCGACACCAGGTCGGGGTGGTGGATCGC
>NZ_JBEOUR010000053.1:0-24370 GCF_040302605.1 Microbacterium sp. NPDC097977 | reverse complement strand
CGTCGCCACGCTCATGCGAGCAATCGACAAGGTGGGTGCCGGATCGGCGAGCGAGTCCGATCTTGCGACGGCACTTGCCGAGGCGAAGAAGATGCGGCCAGCCAACATCTGGCTCTTCCTCCTTGCCTGCGCGACCGGTTCCGCTTCGTTGGCAGTCATCTTCGGTGCCCAGGATGCAACGGCCGTAGGGCTCGCGGCGGGCAGCGCAGTGCTCGGTGGTATCGCCCGACGCGCACTCGCACGCCTACACGTCGGACCCATCGGGCAGGTCTTCACCGCCGCTCTCATCGCCGGGCTCATCGGTGGGCTTGCCGTGCACGCAGATCTCAGCTCCGCGCTGCGCCTCATCGCTGTCTGCCCCGCGATGATCCTGGTCCCCGGACCGCACATCCTCAACGCCACGCTCGACCTGCTGAACCTGCGGATCCCGCTCGGCTTCGCGCGTCTCGGATACGCCGGCCTGCTACTGCTGTCCATCGGGACGGGGCTGGCCATCGGCTTGGCCGCCTTCGGCACGGGACTCCCACCCACCCCACCAGGACGCGAGGTCGCACTGGGCCTGGACGTCCTCGCTGCAGCCATCGCCGCCGCGTCATATCCGGTGTACTTCGCGATGCCGCTGAGGCTCATATGGTGGCCAGTCGTCATCGGCGCGGTCGCACACGGACTTCGGTGGTTCGTCATGGACGTGTGGGGCTGGAACATCGCGGTGGGCGCGCTTATCGCGTGCTTGTTCGTCGGATTCGCGCTGGCCCCCGTCGCCCACGCCAAGCACATTCCGTTCGCAGGCATCGGGTTCGCGGCCGTCGTCTCGCTCGTCCCAGGGGTCTACATCTTCCGGACCATCGATGCACTGGGGGTGCTGACGTTCGCCGGCAGCGCGTCACCATCGTTCGGGGCGCTCACCGATGGTGCGACGGCGGTTTTCATCATCACGGCGATGGCGGCAGGGCTTGTCATCCCCATGCGGTTCTACGAACTCATCCGGCAGAGGCGGACCACATGAACCGGCAGATCTCGATACCTGCTGCCCTCGCGGTCATCGCCGGGGTCACCGACGTCACAAGCTGGCTGCTGCTCGGCGGATTCTTCTCCGCACACGTCACCGGCAACCTCGTGGTGATAGCCGCGGACGTCGTGCGTGGGACACTCCCCGACCTCGCCTCGATGCTAGCCGTGCCGGTATTCATCGTCGCGACGGTGGCCGCGACCCTCGTCGCCCGCCGTATCGGCGCCCGCACTCCCGCCACGAACCGGTTGCTCCTCGGAGTTCAGGCAGCGTTCCTCATCGCCGCAGCCGTGCTGTCCTTCACGACCCAGGCATCGGCACACCCGACATCTGGAATCGCCGTCCTCATCGGAATGCTCGCGGTGTGCGCAATGGCAGCCCAGAACGCCTACCTTCATCTCGTCCCGGATCGCGCACTCTCCACCGCGGTGATGACCGGCAACCTTGTTGCGGCGACCATCGCCGTCACGGACATCGCCCGGTCGCGGGGGAAGGATCAGCAAGCCCAGCACCGATGGACGCAGACATGGCCGTTGCTCGCGGGCTTCATCGGCGGGTGCCTGGTTGGGGCAGCAGGAGCGACACTTTTCGGCGACCATGCGGCCGTCCTGCCCGCCCTTCTCGCCTTGGCACTGTTCCTGACGACGCTCGGACCCAGCGCACCCGGCGTTGCTATCCCTTCGCAGCAGAAAGGCACTGAGCGATGAGCCTGTTGCACCCGAGAGCCGGGTCACGGCCACAGTACGATTCGGCGGAAACGCAGGTCGTAGCTCCAGTGAGAAACGACGCGTTCGCCCTACTGATCCTGATTGCGTACATGGTGTTCATGCTGCCGGTGCTCGTGTTGAGGGTTCTCGTAGTTTCGAGCTGGGTCGGTCTTGTCGCGAAATTCCGCTCGCCGACCTCGAAGCAGGGAGACGCCTGAACTCGACGTCGGAAGAACGCATCTTCATCTTTCGAGCTACAGGTTCCCTCATTCGGTCTCAGCCGCGAAGCGTCGCCGTTCTGAAGGAAGGTGGGTGTCCAATCGCCACAGAAGATGTTGGCTACGCGCTGCTCGGACTTCCCTCTCGTTCCCTTCCAGACGCGCCATCAGCCAACTCGCGAGGCAGCACGCTGTCGCGAGTGTGTGGAAGACATCGTCTTCGAACCTCGATTCCGGCGAGTCAGCCACAAAGGTCTGGTCATCAACTTCGACGAAGTAGTCCGTGACTGCTTCGTCGCTGACATGATTCACCCGAGACAACACGACGAATGCCTTCTTGAAGTACCCCGTTCTGTCCAGGTCGGCGAGGATCCCGTCTTTTCCCGTGAACTTCGGAAGTGCCGCAGCGCGCCGCGCAGAGTCGGCGCCGTGACGTGGGATGCGATCCTCTAGGTCCTTGAGGAGATCGTTCCAGTCTTCGTCGCCCGGTTGATTGCTGCCCGCATACTCGTGACGTTTCGCAAGCAGAGACACCTCGAGGCGCGAGATGCCCCCAACGACCAGGTACGCCCATTGCGCGGTCACGGCGTGCTCGAGAGCGCTTCGAACGAGGACTCGCCCCTCGGCCGCATATCCGTTCTTCTCGAGAAGTAGATAGGACTTCGCGGCGCGGCGGACCCGCTCGACCAACCCGCCGAGCACCCGAAACTCCCACGCACTGTCCGCATCGAGGTGAATGCCGTCTCGGTGATGACGATCCTGCACGAAACGAAGAACCCAGGGTGCCGTGATCTGACGTGGAGGAAGGTCTGGCATGAGAGAACGCTATGCCCTGTCGGAATGTCCCCTACCTTCCGAGGGACTGAGTCACAAGTGAGCAAACGCTCTGGACAACGGTATGAACCCCGCCCGCCGGGCCGTCGTTACGTTGAGATCGCTCCGCCAACCCGTGCGGACTACAACGAAACCCCGGCAACGCCGGCCGAGCGACTCTGGAGCTTCCATGCCTTTTGTGACTACCGATGACGGCACCGAAATCTACTTCAAGGACTGGGGTCCCCGCGACGCCCAGCCCATCATGTTCCACCACGGCTGGCCGCTGTCGTCGGACGACTGGGACGCGCAGATGCTCTACTTCCTCGGGAAGGGCTTCCGCGTCATCGCCAGCGACCGTCGTGGACATGGCTGTTCCTCGCAGACCAGCGTCGGCCACGATATGGACCACTACGCCAGCGACGTGAACGCCGTCGTCGAGCACCTCGATCTCCGGAACGCCATCCACATCGGACACTCCACCGGCGGCGGGCAGGTCGCCCGCTACGTCGCGAAGTACGGGGAGCCGCAGGGACGCGTCGCGAAGGCTGTGCTCGTGTCGTCCGTGCCGCCCCTCATGGTGCAGACGGATGCAAACCCCGAGGGCACGCCGATCTCGGTGTTCGACGGCTTCCGCGACGCCCTCGCCGCCAATCGCGCTGAGTTCTTCCAGGCCGTCGCGTCCGGACCGTTCTACGGGTTCAACCGTGAGGGCGTGGACCTCTCCGAGCCCGTGGTCGCCAACTGGTGGCGTCAGGGCATGACCGGCAGCGCTCTCGCCCACTACGAGGGCATCAAGGCCTTCTCTGAGACGGATCAGACCGAGGACCTCAAGGCCATCACTGTCCCGGTCCTCGTCCTCCAGGGCGACGACGACCAGGTCGTTCCTTACAAGGACGCGTCGGTCAAGCAGGCAGAGATCCTGAACGATGCGACGCTCAAGATCTACGAGGGCTACCCGCACGGCATGCTCACCACGCACGCCGACGTCATCAACCCCGACATCCTGGCGTTCATCCAGCAGTAACTCGCCTCCGCGACCGAAGGCAGCACGCTCGACGATCTCGAGCGTGCTGCCTTCTTTTGTGTGCTCCGCGCCAGGGCCGAGCTGACCTTCATTCCGTCCGCGCGCGAGAAGCTAACCAAGTGTGGCGACACGCCACGGGCACGAACAGCAGCATCTCCTTGAAGTGGAACTCCAACAGTGGCGGAGTTGTGACTGTGGGAACATGGCTGCGTTTGAACTCCAGCCCTGGCGGGATTTCGCAGACACGCGGCGGCACCTGGTAACGCAAGAATCGAGAGTTTCATGACGCACGCACTACTCGTCCTCGCAGTCATCGTCGTGGCGGTCGCCGTCGCAGCCGGCTTCGTGTACCTCGTCGTACGCGCCACACGCAAGCGTCGGTAACGGAACGTCAGCTACGCGAATGCGGGGTAGCGACCCCAACTGCGTGGTTGCCGCGCATTCGTGCGCGCCGTAGCCGAGGTTTTGTTCCGGCGCCTAGAGCCTCAAGCCCGCGGTTAGTCCCACTAGCTCTCCCCGGCGGTCACAGCGTTACCCCACACCCGGCACCTGAACGTCTGGTCGCCTGCGCGGAACTCGATGCCGGCAGCCAACGGCGTCGAGCGCGCGAGCTTCGCATCGAACCGTACCGCTTCGGGCCCGAAGCGCACCCAGGCGCGGACCGCACTATACGGCTGCGGATAGATCGTGATCGGCTGCTCCCGGAGCGCGAGCTCGCGATCCGTCAGGGATTGAAGAGGCCCGGCGCGCGCTGCGGTGAGGATCGCCTGATGCTGTGAGCGCATGTTGTAGTGGTCTGCCAAGCGCTTGCTCGTGCCCATGCCGGCTCCCTTCTCCGGTCCCGTCGAACCGAGGCGCCCGAGAGTACGACGAAGGGGCGGATGCTGCGGCATCCGCCCCTTCGCCGTTGCTGCGCCCCCTACGTCCGGTTCGCGCGGTAGTACTCCAGCAGCGCCCTGGTCGACGCGTCCTGGGCGTCGATCGCCGCGGCGTCGCCGCCGATCGCGGGCGCGATCTGCATGGCGAGCTGCTTGCCGAGTTCGACACCCCACTGGTCGAACGAGTTGATGCCCCAGATCGTGCCCTGCGTGAACGTGATGTGCTCGTAGAGGGCGATCAGCTGGCCGAGCACCCGGGGCGTCAGCGCCGGCGCGAAGATCGACGTCGTCGGGCGGTTGCCGGCGAAGGTGCGCGCGGCGACCAGCGCACCGGTGGTGCCCTCCGCCTCGACCTCCTCCGCCGTCTTGCCGAACGCGAGCGCCTTGGTCTGAGCGAGGAAGTTCGCGAGGAACAGCTCGTGCACGTCCTGGTCGCCGTCGCTCGACGGATACGCCGGGTTCACGAACGCGATGAAGTCGGCGGGGATGAGCCGGGTGCCCTGGTGGATCAGCTGGTAGAACGCGTGCTGGCCGTTGGTGCCGGGCTCGCCCCAGAAGACCTCGCCCGTGTCGGTCGTCACCGGGGTGCCGTCCCAGCGCACGGACTTTCCGTTGGACTCCATCGTGAGCTGCTGCAGGTACGCGGGGAAGCGGTTCAGCTGCTGCGCATAGGGCAGCACCGCGTGCGACTGCGCTCCGTGGAAGTTCACGTACCAGACGTTCAGCAGGCCCATCAGGATCGGGACGTTGCGCTCGAGCGGCGTGGTGCGCACATGCTCGTCAACCGCATGGAAGCCGGCGAGCAGGTCGCGGAAGACATCGGGCCCCAGAGCGACGGCGAGCGACAGGCCGATCGCCGAGTCGACGGAGTAGCGGCCGCCGACCCAGTCCCAGAACCCGAAGGCGTTGGTGGGGTCGATGCCGAACTCGGCCACCTTGTCGAGGGCGGTCGACACGGCGACGAAGTGATGCGCGACGGCGTCGGTGCGGGCCTCGTCGTCATCGGCGATGGCCGCGGATGCCGTGAGCCCCGCCCACAGCCAGTCGCGCGCGAGCCGGGCGTTGGTCAGCGTCTCCAGGGTGGTGAACGTCTTCGACGCGACGATGAAGAGCGTCGTCTCGGGGTCGAGATCGGCGGTCTTCTGGGCGAGGTCCGTGGGGTCGATGTTCGACACGAACCTGGCCTCGATCCCGGCATCCGCGTAGGGCTTCAACGCCTCGTAGACCATGACGGGTCCGAGGTCCGAACCGCCGATGCCGATGTTCACGACGTGGGTGACCCGCTTGCCGGTGATCCCGAGCCACTCGCCGTCGCGGACGCGCGTCGCGAACGCGCTCAGCGCCTCGAGCACGGACTGCACGTCGGCATCCACATCCTGGCCGTCGACGGTGAGCTCCGGGGAGGCTCCGGCCGGTCGCCGGAGCGCGGTGTGCAGCACCGCGCGGTCCTCGGAGGTGTTGAGGTGCGCACCCGCGAGCATCGCGGCGAACCGTTCGGCGACGCCCGTCTGCTCGGCCAGACGGAGCAGGGCTGCGAGGACGTCGTCATCCACGAGGTTCTTCGACAGGTCGACGTGGAGATCGGCGAGCGGGAACGAGAGGCGCTCGGCGCGGGCCGCATCGGCGGCGAACCAGCCGCGCAGGTCGGGGCTGACCGACTCGCGCAGCGCGGCGAGCTCGGACCAGGCGGGAGTGTGTGTCGGATCAACGGGAGCGGTCATGGATCCACGGTACTGCCGTGCGGACGGTTGCGCGCCCGTCGTGACGACCGCCCTCGTTCTAGGATGACTGCGATGACCGATACGGCCCCCGAGACCGCAGCCGACCGGCGGATCAGAGCCACTGTCACCCGCCGGTTCGTGCGCGACCCCTTCGTGATCGGCGTCGTCCTGCTCGTCGTCGCGATCGCCTGGACCCTCGCCGGCGGCGACCTCGACTTCTTCCCCTTCCTGCTGATGCTGCTGGGGGGCTTCGGCATCGCGTTCTCGTTCGTGAACGCCACGATGGAGATGCGCCCCGCGCGCATCGGCGTCATCCTGCACGTCGTCGTCGCCGCAGTGCTGACCGCGACGATGCTCGTCGTGATCGAGTTCGACGGGGCCGAGCTCCTCGCCGATCTGCCGGAGCCCGCGCGCGCGATCGCCCTCGTGCTGCAGATCGCCGCGGGCCCCGCGACGGGATGGATCTGGCTCGGACTGCTCTCGCGCGTGACCGACCTGTTCCGGCGTCGTGACACGGCGAAGCGGCCGGCCCCCACCCCGCCGGCCTGGCAGCGGGAGGACGACGCCGACGGATCTCGCGTCGAGTTCCCGGCCGTGCCGCTGCGGATGCGAGCGCTGACGATCACCATCGTCCTCATCGTCGTGGTCGTGGGGCTCGCGGGGACCGCTCTGCTGATCGCCCTCGACGGCGCCGGCATGCTCCTCGGCCCGAGGATCGCGATCCTCGTGGTCGGGGCGGGCCTGGCGCTTCCGGTGTACCTCGTCCTGCTGGCGGTCATTCGGCGCCGCACGCTCCCGTGCTCCGTCGCGTTCGGTGACGACGAGCTGCGGATCCGAGTGGGCACCGCGACGCACCGCATCCCGTTCGATGAGCTCGAGACGCTCGTCTGGCGGACGCGCAGCGACTACGCGAGGGTCGAAGTGCGGGGGACCGGAGCGAAGGGGCCCGGAACCGAGGGGACCGGGGCGGAGGGAGCCGCCGTGGATCTCTCGCTGATCGCCGGCCTCGCGAAAGCCCCCGCCGGGCGCACCTCTGAGCTCCCCGCGGTGCCGCGACGCGTCTTCCGCAGGCTCGAGCTCGCGGGCATGACCGTGCAGCGCATGCGTCGTGACGAGGTCGTTACCTTCCGGCGGGGTGTCTGAGCGATGACATGTCCGCGCCGAGGCGCGCGTGGAGGTACGGTTTTCACATGGGAAGACTGCGGTACGACGGCATCTCAGAGCCGATCCTCATCGACGATGGGACGCTCGCGCATCTGAAGGTCATCGTGGGGACGAAGCTGCGTCGTCAAGAGAGCTTCATGATGAGCTGGCGCCCGCGCGAGGGCGGTGACCCAGGACGCGTGACCGTGTGGGTCCACCCCGCGATCCCGCTGCAGTTCCTCTATACCAGCGCCGAGCCCCAGCACGTCGAGAAGCAGCGCATCGAAGACATGATGCGCTCTCTCAACGCGACCGGCGAGCTCGTCATCGACGACTTCGTCGAGTTCGGCAAGAACGAGGGCAGCCTCGTCGAGGAATGAGCTCGGCGGTGTGAGCTACTCCTCGACGTGAGCTACTCGGCGGGGTAGCCGTCGCCCGCCAGCAGTCGCGCGAGATGCGCGGCGTTGCGGGCTGCGGTCGCCGTCGTCTGGGCGACCTTCTCGGGGGTCTCCTCGAGGTCCTTGTAGTCGACGGTGTGCATGGCCTCGCCGTTCCAGTACACCGACCCCTGCGCCGGCACGGAGTATCCGATGTCGTTCAGGGACTGGAACAGGATGGCGGCGATGTGATGCGCGCCGTCCTCGTTGCCGACGATGCCGGCGATCGCGACCTTGTCGAAGAGGATCGGGCGTCCCGCGTCGTCGGTCTCGCTCAGCTCCGCATCCAGGCGCTCGAGCACGCGCTGGGCGACGCTGGAATGCTGTCCCATCCAGGTGGGGGTGAGGAGGACGAGGATGTCGGCGGCGTGGACCTTCTCGCGCAGCTGCGGCCAGCCGTCGCCCGCACCCATGTCCGCCTCCACTCCGGGGCTGATCGTGTGGTCGACGGCGCGGACGAGCTCGCCCGAGACGCCGTGCTCGCCGAGGGCCGCGAGGATCTGCTCGCCGAGCAGGTCGCTGCTCGACTCGGCGGGAGAGGGCTTGAGAGTGCAGGAGATGGCCAGTGCTGTCAGTGGAGTGCTCATACCCCGCACGAAACCACCATCGTCGCGCCGGGCACAGGGGGTTCCGTGCCCGGGGCGTGTGCGCTAGACGGTATCGTGGAACACGGCCGCTACGACAGGAGATCCCGTGATCCTCAGCTTCATCTTCTTCATGATCCTCTTCCTCGGAGGCATCTGGCTCATGGGGCTCGCTCAGTCGCTCGAGGACTTCCAGGCGATCGTGTTCATCGGCGGCCTGCTCATCACCAGCCTGTCGCTGGCGTTCATGATGCGCGCGGGAGGGTCCGCCACCCGCCGCAAGGACAACTGGTCGGGCAACGCCACCGAGTAGTGGGTCGCGGCGCAGTCAGCCGCGCTTCGCGAGCCTCGCTTCGAGATTCGCCTTCACCGCCGGCCACTCCGGCTCGATGATCGAGAATTCCACGCTGTCGCGCAGCGCGCCGTTGCGGTAGCGGCTCATCGCCCGCATGACGCCGTCCTGCTTCGCGCCCAGACGCTCGATCGCGGCGCGTGACTGGAAGTTCACCCACTGGGTCGTCAGCCCGACACGGAACACGCCGAGCTCCTCGAACGCGTGCCGCAGCAGCAGCAGCTTGGATTCCGCATTCGTGCCGGTTCCGTGCGCGGACGGCCGGTTCCACGTGTAGCCGATGTGCAGCCGGGGTGCGTCATCGTCGAGGTCGTAGTACGAGGTGAGCCCCAGCACGCGTCCGCCGGCGTCGAACGCCGTGAACGGGATCATCCCGCCGCTCTCGATCAGGCCGATGCGGCGCTCGATCTCGGCGGCGAGGCCCTCGGGCGACGGCACCGAGGTGTACCAGGCGTTCTTCCACAGGTCGCCCTCGAGCAGCGCCTCGAGCAGGCCGTCATGGTGCGACGGCTCGAGTGGACGCAGCTCGACGAGGCGTCCGGTGAGGGTGACCGGGGCGGGGGAGGTGCGAAAAGTCATGGGGCCATTCAATCAGCGCCGCGGGTGATGCGCGGTCACGCGCTCAGAGCCCGTTCGTCCCACTGCCCGTCGCCCATCCTCGCGCCGACGTAGGTGGTGTCGCCGATGCGCAGGAGAAGACGCCGGTACGCGGCCACGATCTCGACGGTCACTCCCAGTTCGAAGGCCATGCTCGCCAGGTGCGTGCCGCGCAGTCGCTCGGCCTCGGCATACGCGGGAGCGGTGATGAGCAGCCGAGCCGCCCATTCGTCGGCGCGACGCTCCTGACGCGCGCGCAGCTCGGGGTCCGCCGTCGGCGTATGCCCGAGCACGGCGTGTGCCAGCTCATGCGCGAGCACACTGCACGTCGCTCGCGCGGTGAGCCCCGGTGCCACGCGGATCGTCGCGGTCGTCGGCTCGTAGCCGCCGTAGGAGCGGCCCGGGCCCTCGACGAAGTGCAGTCCGTTGTCCTCGAGCAGGCGGAGGAGGTGCTCCATGGGTCCTCCTCGTCGCAGGTCGCCGGTCGCGGGTCAGTCGTACAGGTCGTCGGTGTCGTCGTCGTGGGTCACGGGGGAGTCGAACGCGACTTCGGAGTCATCTTCTCGTCGACCGCGGACATCGGTGCGCGGGCGCAGAGGGGTGATGGTGGCACCGCTGCGTGCGGCCTCGGCACGCAGCCGCTCCTCGGCGCGACGGAGGATCAGATGGGGCTCGAGGTCGACGGCCGCGCAGACCGCGTAGACGATCGGAACCGGGATCGCGCGCTTGCCGGTGACGTAGTTGTCGAGCGCGCTGCGGGCGATGCCGATCTCCCGCGACATCGCGGCGATGCTGCTGCCGGCAGCGGCGATCTCGCCCCGGAGCTGTCGGCCGACTGCTGCGTTGAACTGCTCGCCCGGTGTCTTCACGTGAGTCACGATAGCACTGCGACGAAGCCAGTATGCTGTCATACCGGTGCGAGCATCGCTTGCCCGGCGTCATGTGCGGCGATAGTGTCTACGGGTGACGACAGATGTGAGACGAATGATCGCATCCAGGGTGAGCGATGAACTGGCCGCGTCCGGCAGGACACTGCCGTGGCTCGCAGAGCAGGCAGGGATCAGCGCGAAGGCTCTTCGGAGCAAGCTCGCGATGCGGGCCGACTTCACGGTCGTCGACCTCGCCGACATCGCGCATGCGCTGGGCATCCCGGTGAGTGAACTCGTGCCACCGGAGCGCTAGCGTGGGCGTATGAAGACCATCCCCTTCGGATCCGCCACCGCCCCCGCCGTCGTCGCCGGAATGATGCGGATCGACGACAAGGACGACGCGCACATCCGCGAACTGTACGACAGTGCCCGCACAGCCGGCATCGACTTCTTCGACCACGCCGACATCTACGGCGGCGCGATGCACGTCTGCGAGGGGCGCTTCGCCGACGCGCTCGGCCTCTCCGCGAGCGAGCGCGACGAGATCGTGCTGCAGACCAAGTGCGGCATCAATCCGGCCGAGGGATCGTTCGACTTCTCGTACGAGCACATCATCCGGCAGGTGGAGGGATCGCTCGCGGCGCTGCGCACCGATCGTCTCGATGTGCTGCTCCTGCACCGTCCTGACGCGTTGGTCGAGCCCGATGAGGTCGCCAGGGCGTTCGACGAGCTCGAGGCCGCGGGCAAGGTCAGGGCGTTCGGCGTCTCGAATCACACCCCGCGTCAGATCGACCTGCTGCGCACGGCGGTGACCCAGCCGCTGGTCGCGAATCAGCTGCAGCTCTCGATCACGCACGCGCCGATCATCGCCCAGCCGATCGCTGCGAACATGTCGGGAGAGGATCAGAGCATCGTCCGCGACGGCGGAGGGATCGTCGAGTACTGCCGCATCAACGGCATCACGATCCAGGCATGGTCGCCGTTCCAGGGCGGGTTCTTCACGGGCGTGTTCCTCGGCGACCCGAACTACGCGGAGCTGAACGCCGTGATCGATCGTCTCGCCGCGTCGTGCCGTGTCGAGCCGATCGCGATCGCGACGGCCTGGATCACGCGGCACCCCGCGAAGATGCAGGTGGTCCTCGGCACCACGACGCCCGACCGTGTGCGAGATGCCGCGGCCGGCGCCGACATCGAGCTCACTCGCGCCGAATGGTATGAGCTGTTCCGTGCGGCCGGGCACCTGCTGCCCTAGCCCGAGCGCCGCACGCGCGCGTCGTCTACCCTGAACTCATGCCGTTCCTGTTCACGATCCTCGTCATCGCCCTGATGGTCGGCGCGCTCGTCGACATCATCAAGCGCGACGACTCGCAGGTCAGGTATCTGCCGAAGATGGCGTGGATCATCATCGTGATCCTGCTGCCGCTGATCGGGAGCCTGCTGTGGTTCGCGATCGGGCGGGAGTACTCGGAGGCAGGTCTGCGCATCCCCCGGGTGCGTCCGGCGGCCCGGCCGGCGAGCAGGCGGCCGGATCCGGCTCCCGCGATGCCGGTGGACACGCGGAGCACGGAGCAGCAGATCGCGGACCTGGATCGTGAGATCGAGGAATGGCGCCTGCGGCAGGAGATCGAGAGGCGCCGTCGAGAGGACGGCGACCCCGCTGCAGGGTCTGGCGCCGCGCAGAGCTAGGTCGGAACGGTCAGGCGGCGGGCTGCGCGAGGTCGAACGATTCCCGGACGGCGTCGTCCAGCGACGGGTACGCGAACTCGAAACCCGCGAGCGTGAGCGTCTCGGGGATCACCCACCGGCTCTTCAGGATCAGCTCGGTCTCGGTGCGGATGCCGATCGCGCCGAGTTCCAGCATCCAGCGCCGCAGGGGAGGACCGAACCGGACGCCGAGCACGCGACGAACGGTCGCCATGAACTCGGCGTCGTCCGACGGGTTCGGAGAGGCCGCGTTGACCGGCCCCTCGAGGGAGGGCGTGACCTCGAGGAAGTCGATGATGCGTGCGACGTCCTCGACGTGCACCCAGCTGAACCGCTGCTCGCCACGACGCGCGCCGGGGCGGTGCCCGGTGCCGGCCGCCCGCCGCGCGGGGCCGATCGGCCAGGGGCCGTCGTGATGTGCTCCGCCCAGGCCGAGGCGGGCGAGGGTCCGGAGCGGACCGAGCACCCCTCCGTGGCCGAGCACGATCGCGCTGCGCAGTGCGACCCTCCGGGTCTGCGGGAGGTCCTCGGCGAACAGCGCGCGCTCCCAGGCCTTGGCGACCTCGACAGAGAACCCGGCGCCGAGGTCGCCCGACGACTCCGTCATCGGACGATCCTCCGCATGGCGGTAGATCGTCGCGGTCGAGGAGTTCACCCACAGCGGCGGCGGATTCGACGCCCTCGCGATGGCGGAGCCGAGCGACGACGTGGTGTCGAGGCGCGAGCGGAAGATCGCGGCGCGGTTGGCGGGCGTGTAGCGGCAGTTCACGCTCTTGCCCGCGAGACCGATCACGAGGGAGGAGCCGTCGACGGCACGGTCGATCGCGTGCTGGTCGCCCCACGCGATGTCGGCGCCCGATCGCGAGATCGTGATCACCTCGCGCCCGGCGGCGCGCAGACGGGGGATCAGATAGCTCCCCATGAAGCCCGTGGAGCCGCCGACCACGACGGGCCCGGCGGGCAGGGGAGCGGCATCGGTCACGGAGTCTCGCTCTCGATCGTGTAGGTGAAGAAGCCGGTGTACTCGTAGACGCGACCGAGCAGCGGGGCGTCGATCGTCATGTTCACGTGGTGGCGCTCGCGCTCGGCATCCCAGCGCTCCACCAGCCGGATCCGCGGGCGGAGGAACCGGGGTGCCGCGAGGCGCAGACGACCGAGGCGCAGTCCGACGCGCCGGATAGTGAGCACGACCGCCTCGTCGCGCACATCGATGTCGAACGTCGTGACGACGGTCCGATGCGGACCGATCTCGTTGCGCAGGATGCGGTTCGCGCCGAGGACGACGACGTCGGGCATGGCCCAGGTGCGCCCTGGGAGCTCGAAGTGCCGGACGGCGACAGCCGTGCCGTCGACCGTGCGGTTCTCGATGCGGAAGGGGACGTCGCGCTCCCAGCCCGCGAACGCGACACCGAGGGCCTCGGCGATGCGGAAGACGGGCCACAGCCAGCGGTGGCGGGAGCCCGCGCTGGTGAACACACCCGTGCCGACCCCGACCTGACCGTCGGGGATGGTGCGGAAGTACCACGCCGTCTTCGGATGCAGTTCCGAGATGCGCGCGCCCAGTGCGCGCTCGTACGGCGAGAGGGTGGTCGTGTCCGCAGCCGTCATCGTCTCACCTCACGACGAGGAGTCGCGGAGTCTGACCAGACGCTCGTGGCCGGTCTCCTCGAGCTCGGCGATGTCCTCGCGCGACTTCACGAAGTCCGAGAAGGAGCGGTACCCCAGGGCCTTCTCGCTGAAGGACGGGTCCATCCGGCGCATGTGCGTCTTCACCGCGGAGCTGTGCAGCCACTCGTCGGCATCCGTCTTGTCGTGGCCGAGACGCAGCGCGCGCTGCAGCAGCTCGGTCGCCTCGCTCTGCTCGGTGGACTCGCCCGTGTCGACGACCGCGGACTTCGCCGGGGCTGCGGCCGCGGACTGCGTCTGCGCGGGTGCGGACTGCGTCTGGGCGGGAGCCTGCGTCTGCGCGGGCGCCTGGGCCTGTGCCTTGGCCTTGGACGTCTTGGTCTGGGTGCGGGATTTCGCCTTCGCCGCCGGCTCGGGCTCCGTCACCGGCTCCGCGACGATCTCGACGACCTCGGCGACCGGCGCGGGTGCGGCGGCGCTCTTGCTCGGGCGCACGACGCCGGGCAGAGAGTCGTACGCCTCGAACTCGTCGCAGGCCGCGGCGAGCGACTTCGCGGTCGACCCGGCCACGCCCACGCCGATCACGTAGCGGCCCAGTCGCTTGCAGCGCTGGGCGAGGGGGACGTAGTCGCTGTCGCCGGCGACGATCACCACGTGGGTCAGGTCCGGCAGCCGGAACATGTCTTCGACGGCGTCGACGGCGAGACGGATGTCGGCGCCGTTCTTCGCGTAGGCGGCGGCGGGGAACAGCTGCACGAGGTCGACGGCGCGGGCGACGAGCTGCGACCGGTACACGGCGTTCACCGGCGACGACCAGTCCGCGTACGCCCGGGTGAGCACCAGGGTGCCGAACGAGGCGGCGTAGTCGATGATCGCGCCCACCTCGATCATCGCGCGGGACAGCCGCTCGGTGACATCGGGGTCGGACGGGTTCTCGGTGATCCTCTGGCGGTCCTTGCCGTAGGCGTTCCGCCCGTGGACACGGTCGTACCAGGAGATGACGATGTTGTCGAAGTCCAGGTAGACGGCGACGCGGGCGTCGGGAGCCTCAGCCACGGTCTGCCTCCTCGCCGGGGTAGCGCACCCCGATCTGGGAGCGGATCTCGTCGAGGGTGCCCATGATCGCGACACTCTCGGCGATGGGCAGCAGGTCGCCCTCGAGCACGCCGTCGCGGACGAGGCGCTCCGCGGCGTGGGCCTGGTACTGCATCCCCCGACCCTCGACCTCGGATTCGTACTCCTCGATGACCGTGCCGTCGGGCAGGACGACCCGGAACGTGGTCGGCACGTACCAGACGCGGTCGATGTCGATGCGCGCCGCCGTGCCCACGACGGTCGCGGCGTTCGCGCCCGCGGCCCTGGACGACGAGAGCGTGGTGGAGATCGCTCCGCCCGCGTGCGTCATGACGGTGGCGACCTCGGCGTCGGCGCCCGTCTCGATGAGACGGCCGACGGCACGGATGTCGGTCGGGGCACCCAGGATGTCCCACACGAAGGAGATCGGGTAGATGCCGAGGTCGAGCAGTGCGCCGCCGCCGAGCTCGAGCGCGTTGAGACGGTGTGCGGGATCGCTCGGCAGCAGCTGCGTGTGGTCGGCGGTCACGGCTCGGATCTCGCCCAGCGTGCCCGCGGCGATGATCTCGCGGATGCGGACCATGTGCGGCAGATAGCGCGTCCACATCGCCTCCATCACGAGCAGACCCCGCTCGGCGGCGAGCCGCTGCAGGTCTTCCGCCTCGGCATGGTTGAGCGTGAACGGCTTCTCGACGAGCACGTGCTTTCCCGCCTCGAGCGCGAGCCTCGCGTTCTCGTGGTGCATCGGATGCGGCGTCGAGACATAGATGATGTCGACGTCGGGATCCGCGACGAGAGCCTCGTACGAGGGGTGCGCCCTGGCGATGTCGAAGCGTGCGGCGAAGGCGTCGGCCGACTCCTGCGACCGAGAGCCGACCGCGACGAGATCGAGCCCCGCGGTGCGCAGATCGGATGCGAACGCGCCGGCGATGCCGCCGGTCGCGAGGATTCCCCAACGAAGACCAGTCATCCTCTCAGCGTAGGGGGTGCGACCGACGCGCGGGGTGTTCAGGTCAGGGCGGCCGCGGTTCGCGGCGAGACGAGCGGGAGCACCTGGGCGGCGATCCGCTCGAGTTCCTCGTCGAGGGGCGACGCCTGGATCAGGAGCAGCGTGATGCCGGCATCCGCGTACGCGTCGATGCGCTCGGCCACCTGCTCCGGCGTGCCGACGAGGTTCGGACGCAGGCCGCGCGTGCCGACCGAGTACTCGCGACGGGTGAGCTCGAGCGACAGCTGGGAATTGCGCTGGAATTCCTCGAACGAGGCGTAGCCGGGCGAGTCGGGGTCGACGGTCGTGATCCGATCGAGCTCGCGCTGCGCCTCGGCCTCGGTGTCGCGCACGATCGCGTACGCCGGCATCCCGAACTCGGCGATCGGGCGGCCGTGCAGCCGCTCGGAGCGGGCGTTCATGTCGGTCACGTTCGCGCGGACCTCGTCGAGCGTGCCGCCGTGCATCACGTAGGCGTCGGCGAAGCCGGCGATCGACTCGCGCCCCGCCTCGCTCTCGCCACCCGCGAAGACGACCGGATGACTCGACGGCTTGGGCTCGACGATGGTGCCCTCCAGCGTGTAGTGCGCGCCGTCGAAGGAGAAGGGCGTCTGCTCCCACAGGCCGTTCAGCACGGCGACGAACTCCTCGGCCTGCACGTAGCGCTCGTCGTGGGTCGTGAACCGCCCGCCGAACTGGCGGGCCTCCTCGGCCCACCAGGCCGCGACGACGTTGAGGGAGACCCGACCGGGCGCGATCCGGTCGAGCGTGCCGACGGTCTTCGCGAGCACCGCGGGGAGGTGGAACCCTGGTCGCACGGCGGTCATCACGCGCAGGCGCTCGGTGACCGCGAGGATCGCCGCCGACAGCGACCAGGCCTCGAGACTCGGCGCATCGATGCCCTTGCGATCGTTGAGGTACAGCTCGGGGACGAGGGTCGTGTGGAACCCGAGACGATCCGCCCTCACCGACACGTCGCGGATGTAGTCCCACGTGGCGGCCATGCGCCCCTCGTCGGCGACGTTGCGCAGGAACCCTCCGTACACGGGGGTCCAGTATCCGAGATCGATGGCCATGGTGGTCCTTCCGTCAGGTCAGGGCGAGCGCCCGGTCGAGGTCGGCGATGAGGTCGGCCGCGTCCTCGAGTCCCGCCGACAACCGGATGGTGGTGGGCGAGATGCCCGCCGCATCACGCTGCGCCGCGGTGAGGTGGGAGTGGGTCATGGACGCCGGGTGGTTCACGAGACTGCGCGCATCGCCGATGTTCGCCACGAGACGGATCACGCGCAGCGCATCGATCACCCTGGCGACGCTCGCGTGCGTGTCGGCACCGCGGGGGACATCGAGGTCGAACGAGAACACCGACGGGCCGCCGCGGGGCAGGTAGCGCTCGGCGAGCACATGCCAGGGGGTGCCGTCGAGGCCGGGGTGGTGCACCCGGGCGACGGCCGGATGCTGCTGCAGGTGCCGCGCGAGCGCGAGCGCGGTGGCGCTCTGCCGGGACACGCGCAGGTCGAGGGTCTCGATGCCCTGCAGGATCTGCCAGGCGTTGAACGGCGAGAGCGACGGGCCCAGATCGTGCACGTACTTCGACTTCACGAGTGCCGCGAACGCCTGCCCGATGCCGAACCGCTCCCACAGCGTGAAGTCGCCGACGCGGGCGTACGGCTCGGTGAAGTGCGGCCAGCGGGCAGGCTCCCGCCCGGCGTCGAACGTGCCCAGATCCACGACGACGCCGCCCAGGGATGTTCCGTGCCCGCTCAGGAACTTGGTCGCGGAGTGCACCACGAAGTCGGCGCCGTGCTCGCCCGGTCGCACCAGATACGGGGTGCCCACGGTGTTGTCGATCACCAGCGGCACTCCCGCGGCGTGGGCGATGTCGGCGACCGCAAGGATGTCGAGGACCTGCGCGATCGGATTCGCGATCGACTCGGCGAAGAGCACTCGCGTCTCCGGGCGGATCGCCGCCCGCCACGCCTCGGTGTCGTCCTGATCGACGAAGGTCACCGGGATGCCGAAGTCGTCGAAGGTCTCCTGCAGCAGGTCGACCGTGCCGCCGTAGAGCTGGGTGGCGGCGACGATGTGCCCGCCGCGACCGACGAGCGCGAGCAGCGTCACCGCGACCGCAGCCTGCCCGGAGGCGACCGCCACCGCGGACACGCCGCCCTCGAGCGCCGCGACGCGCTCCTCGAGCACCTGCTGGGTCGGGCTCGCGTTGCGGCTGTAGAGGTTGCCCGCCGCGCGCAGCGCGAACAGGTCGGCGGCCTCGGCGAGCGATCCGAACTCGTAGGCCGCGGTCTGGTAGATCGGCGGGACCGCGCTGTTCTGCGGAGTGCCGGGGACGTATCCGGCCTGGATCTGGCGCGTGGAGAACCCGGTCATGCGGTCGCCACCGCGGCCGTCCGGTACGCGCGGACGATCGGTGTGCGGACGTCTCCGCCGCGCAGCCGCTCGAGCCACTGCACGAGCGCGGCCGCGACGCTGCGGTGCGTCTGGTCGTTCAGAGCGTCGTGCAGACCGTCGACGGTCTCGAGGATCTCGAGGTCGGGCACGCTGCGGAGGGCGGTCGACACGGCGGCGATCGGCGACACCGGGTCGGCTCCGCCATGGATCGCGAGCACCGGAACCTCCACGGCCGCGAGATCGGCAGGCGCGGGCAGCGGTTCGGCCACCGCGACGTCGACCGACGTCGCCTCCGCCGCGAGGACGCCCAGGTGCAGAGGGCACGCGGTGCGCTCCTCGGCGGACGGCAGGTCGAGCTCGGCATCCACCAGGGTGCCGGCGACGACGGCCGCGTCGACGGAGGCGCCCTGCGCGACGAGGCGCAGGACGGCGGATGCTCCGGCATCCGCGCCGACGAGCACCCTCGGGGCGTCCGTCGTCGCGCCGAGCCAGGCGCTCGCCGCATCCGCATCCTCTTCGAAGACGGCGACGGTGTAGCCGTCCGCGCTCAGGCGGCGGCCGAAGCGCTCGTACACGCCGGCGCGCTCGCCGCGTCCGGTGACGACGGCGAGGCTGCCGCGAACGCGCGCGGACGGCGTCCACAGCGTGGGGGAGGAGGTCGAAGTCATACCGCCCATCCTGTGCGGGGAGGGCGGGGCCGCGTTCCGATGTGTCGCCGTGTTGCGGTCCGTGTCGCTCGACTGCCGTGCGGATTGTGGGCCCTGTCGTCGCGCTCCTAGCTTCGCTTGCATGACCCGACGACCTCGCGCCGCACTGTTCGCCGCCGCCTCCCTCGCCACCCTCGCCCTGGCCGGATGCGCCGGTGCCACCGCCGCGCCCTCCGATTCCGCGGGCCCCACCTCGCTCACCTGGGGGTGGGCGCTGCCCACCAGCTGGGACCCGGTGACCTCGACGGCCGGATGGGACACGCACGCCCTCGCCCTCGTCTACGACGGGCTCACGCAGCTGGACACCGAGGGGCAGGTCGTCCCCGGCCTCGCCGAGAGCTGGGAGTACAGCGACGACGGCACCGCCATCACCTTCCACCTGAGGGAGGGTGCCGAGTTCACGGACGGGACGCCCGTGACCGCCGATGCCGTGAAGCAGAGTCTGGAACGGGGCCGCGATCAGGAGAACTCGACGCTCGCGGGGCAGCTGCGCATCGTGGTGGGCATCGACGTCGTCGACGAGCGGACCGTGACCGTGCATCTCGACCAGGCGGATTACCAGGTGCCCTACCTGTTCGCCGGCAAGACGGGCTTCATCGTGAATCCCGCGGCCTTCGACGATGTCGGAGCCCTCGCGACGCAGCCGGAGGGCTCGGGGCCGTTCGCCCTCACCGAGTTCGTGCCGAACGCGCACGCCGATCTGGAGAAGAACGATGACTACTGGAACGCCGACCACATCTTCATCGACGACTTCTCGATCGTCCCCGTCACCGACCCCGCGACGGTCGTCGCCGGGGTCTCGTCCGGCCAGTGGGACGTCGCCATCGTCCCGCCGGCGCAGGTCCAGGGCGCCGAGGCCGCGAACCTCGAGGTCGAGACCATCAAGGCGCTGACCGTGCGGGCGCTCGACGTGAACAGCACGGTCGCTCCGTTCGACGACCAGAGGGTGCTGCAGGCGATCAGTCACGCCACGGACCGGCAGGCGCTGGTTGATGCGGCGTACTTCGGTCAGGGGACGCCGAACTGGCAGCCCTTCCCCGATGGCTACGTCGCGCACAGCCCCGAGCTCGACGATCTGTACCCGTACGACCTCGACGCCGCGGAGGAGCTGTTGACCGAGGCGGGATATCCGGACGGACTCACGATCACCCTCTCGCTCACCGAGGACGACACCGCGCTCGCCGAGGTGCTGCAGGCCCAGTGGGCGAAGGCCGGCATCGACGTCACGCTCGACGTCCTGCCCGCGGCGGCCGTGGCGCAGAACTACGTGCAGCGCACGCTGCCCTTCGTGCTCGACAGCTACTCGGGACGCCAGTCTCCGCTGCAGGGGCTCGAGGTGCTGTACGGCGCCGAGGGACTGATGAACCTCGGACGTCAGACGCCGCCGGAGCTCACCGCGGCCATCGACGCGGCCAGGGCGACGCCCACCGACGCCGATGACTATGCGGAGAAGGTCCAGGACGCCGTCGAGGTGGGCGTGAGGCTGCAGCCGAACACCTTCCTGTTCAGCTGGCCGCGCATCCTCGTGCACCCCGAGAAGGTGACCGGCATCCGGCACTGGCTCGACGTGCAGCGCTGGGAAGACGTGAAGGTCGACGGCTGAGCCGATCATGACCGCCGTGACCACCACCGCCGTGACCACCACCACCACCGCCGTGACCGCCGAGGCGCCCCGCGCGCCCGACATCGACGAGGCCGCCGCGCCTCGCGCACCGTGGCCGGTGCTCCGCTCCGTCGTCGCGACACTGCTCACGGCGGTCACGGTCTTCGTCCTCGCCACGTTCGCGACCTTCGCGCTCGGGGCGGCGAGCGGATCGGACCCCGCGGCCGTCGCCCTCGGCGAGGTCGCGACGCAGGCCGACGTCGATCGGCTGAATCACCAGTTCGGTCTCGACCGACCGTTCCTGGTGCGCTACGTCGACTGGATCGGCGGCGCGATCGGCGGCGACCTCGGGAACTCGTGGGTCACGACCATCCCGGTGGGGGACAGCATCTCGCAGGCGTTCCCGGTGAGCCTGTCGATCGCGGCGGGCGCCACCCTGTTCGCCCTCGTCTTCGGATTCCTCGGCGGCGTGCTCGCAGCGGTGACCCGCGGCGGTGCGATCGACCGGGTGATCACCCTGCTCAGCACCGTGGCCGCGACGGTTCCCGCGTTCGTGGCCGCGATCGGCCTCATCCTGCTGTTCTCCTACGCGATCCCCGTGTTCCCCGTGGCCGGGTACACGCCGCCGGAGAGGAGCATCGCGGCCTGGCTGACGTGCCTGGTCCTGCCGTCGGTGGCGCTCAGCCTCGACGCCGGTGCCGACATCGCCCGACAGCTGCGCACCTCGCTCGTCGGCACCCTCGGTGAGAACTTCATCGTCGGCGCCCGCGTGCACGGTCTCGGCCCGGGGCGGATCGTGTGCCGGCACGCGCTGCCGATCGCCTCTGGCCCGGCACTCTCGGCGCTGGGCGTGCATGCGCCGCGGTTGGTCGGTGGCGCGGTGATCACCGAGGTGATCTTCGGGATGCCCGGACTCGGCCAGCTCGCGAACCGGGCGGCGCTGCAGGGTGACGTCCCCGTCGTGCAGGGGGTCCTCCTCGTCACGATCGCGGTCATCGTCGTGGTGGGCGCGATCCTCAACATCGTGATCTCCCGCACGGCCGGAACCGAGAGGAGTGCCGCATGACCGCCCTCGACGCACGCACCGGACGGGTCGCATCGTTCGCCGGACTCCGGGGGACGGGATGGGCGACCAGGGCGGCGCTGCTCGTGCTGCTCGCCGTCGCCGTCCTCGCGGTGGCCGGCCCCGCGCTCGCTCCTCAGGACCCGCTCGCGCAGAATCCCGCCGCGGCGCTGCAGGAGCCGAGCCTGACGCACCTTCTGGGCACCGACTACCTCGGCAGGGACGTGCTCTCGAGACTGTTCGCCGGCGCGCCCGCCTCTCTGCTGAGCGCCGTGTCCGCCGCGCTGATCGGCCTGGTCCTCGGCGCGGTGCCTGGAGCGCTCAGCGCGTTCGTGCCGCGCGTGGCCGAGTGGCTGTCGCTGCGGGCGGTCGACGCCCTGCTGGCGCTGCCCTTCATCCTCTTCGCGATCGTGTTCGCCGCCCTGCTGGGCAACGGCCTCGTGCAGGCGACGCTGGCCATCGGCATCCTCGTCGCGCCCGGCTTCTTCCGCATCGCGCGCGCCGCGACCCTGCGGGTGCGGGATTCGCAGTACATCGATGCGGCCGGCTATCTCGGGGCGTCCTCGTGGTGGATCCTGAGCCGTCACGTCTGGCGCCAGGTGGCCCCGACCCTCGTGGTCGCGTCGGTCTCGGCCCTCGGCGGGGCGCTGCTGGCCGTCGCCTCGCTGACCTTCCTCGGAATCGGGGTGCAGCCACCGGCACCCACCTGGGGCGGGATGCTGTCGAGCGACCTCGGCTACCTCGGCCAGCGCCCGTGGGGGCCCGTGGCCCCGGCGCTCGCGATCATCCTCACGGTCGGCGCGCTCAACCTCGTGGCGGATGCCGCCAGGGATGGTCTGGCGCATGACTGATCTCCGTTCCCTCGAGCGCCCGTCGCTGCCGCCCTCCTTCGACGAGGCATCGCTCGCGCGACCGGCGATCGCCGCAGCCACCGACCTGGTCGTCAGCGCTCCCGACGGCACCGAGCTGGCGCAGGGCGTCTCCGTGTCGGTGCGCCCCGGCGACGCTCTCGGCATCGTCGGCGAATCGGGCAGCGGTAAGACCCTCACCTGCCGCGCCCTGCTGGGCATCCTCCCCGCAGGGCTGTCCGTCACCGGGGGCTCGGTGCAGATCGACGGCCTCGATCTCACGCAGGCCGGCGAGCGGGAGTGGCGTCAGGTGCGCGGCACGCGGATCGGCGCGGTCTTCCAGGACCCCGCCTCGTACCTGAACCCGGCCATCCCGGTCGGGGCGCAGCTCGAGGAGACGCTGCGCGTGACCGCCCGTGTGCCGCGACGACTGGCCAGGGCACGGGCGCGCGAGCTGCTCGACGACCTCGGCATCCGCCGCGTCGACCTGGTCCTGCGCCAGCGCGTCGCGCAGCTCTCGGGCGGCATGCTGCAGCGCGTGCTGATCGCGATGGCGCTCGCCGCCGACCCCGCCGTGCTGATCGCCGACGAGGCGACGACCGCTCTCGACGTCACGGTGCAGGCCGAGCTTCTGGAGCTGCTGCGACGGCTCCGCCGGGAGCGCGACCTCGCGCTCATCCTGGTCTCGCACGACCTCGCCGTCGTCGCGCAGGTCTGCGAGCGCGTGCAGGTGTTCCGCGACGGCCGGGTGGTCGAGGCCGGCGCGACATCGCGGGTGCTCCGGGCGCCCGCCCACCCCTACACCCGTGAACTGCTCAGCGCGCACGCCGCGTACGGACTCGAGAGGTTCCTCGCATGACGCGCACCCCGCTCCTCCGACTCGACGATCTGTCGGTCGACTACGGCGCCGTCCGGGTGCTCGACCGCATCTCGCTCTCGGTGCACCCCGGCGAGGTCGTCGGCGTCGTCGGCGAGTCGGGTTCGGGCAAGACGACGCTCGCCAAGGCGGTGCTGCGCGCGGTCGACAGCGCCGCCGGCTCCCGGATCCTCGTCGACGACCGCGACGTGACGCGCCTGCGTGGCCGCGGCCTGCGGCTCTGGCGCCGGGCCGGCGTCGTGCAGTACGTCTTTCAGGATCCGCTCCGCTCGCTCGACCCCGGGGTGCGCGTCGCCGACTCGATCGTCGAGGGCCTCCGCATCGCGAAGGTCTCGGCGCAGGAGTCGCGCCGTCGTCGCGCGGCGGCGCTGGAGGCCGTGGGGCTGGACGAGGACCTCCTGATGCGGGTGCCCGCCGGCCTCTCCGGCGGGCAGCGGCAGCGGGCCGCGATCGCCAGGGCCCTCGTCGTCGAACCTCGCCTGCTGCTGCTCGACGAGCCCGTGAGCGCACTGGACGCCGCGAGCCGCGACCGCGTGGTCAAGGCACTGATCGCCCTGCGCGACGCGCGTGGCGGTGACCTGGCGATGCTCGTCATCTCGCACGACATCGGCTCGCTCGCCGCCATGAGCGACCGGCTGGTGGTGCTCGACCGCGGGCGCATCGTCGAGGACGGCCCCACGCGGCGCGTGATCTCGCGCCCGGAGCACCCCTACACCCGTCTGCTGATCGACTCCGTCCCCCTCATCCACACACCCACCGCGAACCGACCTTCGCCCGTCCCCGCCAGGAGCTGACGCCATGCCCATCGAGATCCTCGGAATGATCGCCACCACTGCAGGCTCGGAGTCGAAGGCGGTCGACGGCCCCGTCGTCGACGCCGCGTACGTGCGGGAGTTCTCGCGCGCACACGAGGAATCCGGCTTCGACCGGGTGCTGATCGGCTACAGCGCCAGCTCTCCCGACGGGTTCGCCGTGGCGGCCGCGGCGCTGCACGCCACCGAACGGCTGAAGGTGCTCATCGCCCACCGACCGGGTTTCGTCGCGCCGACCGTCGTCGCGCGCAAGCTCGCCACCCTCGACCACCTCACCGGCGGCGGACGGGTGGCGATCCACCACATCACC
>NZ_JBEOUR010000052.1:0-24624 GCF_040302605.1 Microbacterium sp. NPDC097977 | reverse complement strand
CCCGACCCGAGGGATCGGGCACGGTCGCGGAGCTCGACGGCGGCGTGCACACGATCGGCAAGAAGATCGTCGAGGAGGCCGCCGAGGTCTGGATGGCCTCCGAGTACGAGTCCGACGACGCCGCCGCCGAAGAGATCTCCCAGCTGCTCTACCACGTGCAGGTGATGATGATCGCGAAGGGGCTGAGCCTGCAGGACGTCTACCGACATCTGTGAAGCGCTCCGCCCCATTCGCTTCGATCTGAAGGCATCTCATGCTGCGCATTGCTGTTCCCAACAAGGGCTCTCTCTCCGAGACCGCCGCCGACATGCTCGCGGAGGCCGGCTACACCGGTCGCCGTGACCCCAAGACCCTCCACGTCGTCGACGGCGACAACGACGTCGAGTTCTTCTACCTGCGTCCCAAGGACATCGCGACCTACGTCGGGTCGGGGGCGATCGATGTCGGCATCACCGGCCGTGACCTTCTTCTCGATGCCCGCATGCCGGGTGCCAGGGAGATCGAGGCGCTCGGCTTCGCCGGCTCCACCTTCCGCTTCGCGGCGCCGTCTGGCCGCTACAGCGACGTCTCCGAACTCGACGGGCTGCGCATCGCCACGTCGTACCCCGGGCTGGTCGACGCGTTCCTCGACGAGCGGGGCATCGCCGTCGATCTCGTGCCCCTCGACGGCGCCGTCGAATCGGCGGTGCGCCTCGGCGTCGCCGACGCCGTCGCGGACGTCGTCGAGACCGGGACGACGCTCCGGCAGGCCGGCCTCGACGTGTTCGGCCCCGTGATCCTGCAGTCGGAGGCCGTGCTGATCGCCGGCCCGCACGATGCCGAGGGATCCGAGACGCTGCTGCGTCGCCTGCGCGGGGTGATGGTCGCCCGCCGGTTCGTGATGATCGACTACGACCTGCCCCTCGCTCTGCTCGATGCCGCCGTCGAGATCGCCGAGGGCATCGAGTCGCCCACGGTCTCGCCGCTGCGCGACCCGGAATGGGTCGCCGTGCGCGTGATGGTGGCGCGTTCGCGGGTCAATCCCGTGATGGACGCTCTCTACGCCCTGGGCGCCCGAGCGATCCTGGTCACGGCGATCCACAACGCGAGGCTCTGATGGCGCTCGCGAGTCGCGTCATCCCGTGTCTGGATGTCGCCGAGGGCCGCGTGGTCAAGGGCGTGAACTTCGAGAACCTGCGCGACATGGGAGATCCCGTCGAGCTCGCCCGCCACTATGCGGCGCAGGGCGCAGACGAGATCACCTTCCTCGATGTCACCGCCACGGTCGATGCCCGTGCGACCACGTACGACGTGGTGCAGCGCACGGCGGAGCAGGTGTTCGTGCCGCTGACGGTCGGTGGCGGGGTGCGCAGCGTCGATGACGTGTCACGGCTGCTCGCCGTCGGAGCCGACAAGGTGGGCGTGAACTCGGCGGCGATCGCGCGCCCCGAGCTGATCGGCGAGATCGCCGACCGCTTCGGCGCTCAGGTTCTCGTGCTCTCTCTCGATGTCAAGCGCGCCGACACGACTCCCTCCGGCTTCGTGGTCACCACGCACGGAGGCCGCACCCGGACCACTCTCGATGCGATCGAGTGGGCGCGCGAGGCCGCCGAGCGCGGGGCGGGCGAACTGCTCGTCAACTCGATAGACGCCGACGGCACCCGCGACGGCTTCGACCTGGAGCTCGTGACCGTGATGCGCGAAGCGGCATCCGTGCCCATCATCGCGTCAGGCGGCGCGGGCGCCGTGTCCGATTTCGCGCCTGCCATCAAGGCAGGCGCCGATGCGGTTCTCGCCGCGAGCGTGTTCCACACGGGAGCGCTCACCGTCGGCGATGTCAAGGCCGCGCTGCGCGCGGAGGGGGTGCTGGTCCGATGAGCGACGTCGAGCAGCGGATCGCGCAGGTCGCCTTCAACGGCGATGGGCTCGCTCCCGTGATCGTGCAGCAGTGGGACACCGCCGAGGTGCTCATGCTGGCGTGGGTCGACGCCGAGGCGCTGCGCAGGACCCTAACCACGGGACGCGCCGTCTATTGGTCCCGTTCCCGCCAGGAGTACTGGCGCAAGGGCGACACCTCCGGGCACATCCAGATCGTGCACGAGGCGCGCCTGGACTGCGACGGCGACGCGATCCTGCTGCGCGTCGACCAGTCGGGCCCCGCGTGCCACACCGGGACGCGCACCTGCTTCGACTCGACAGACCTCCAGGCCGTCGACGGGGGCGCATCCGCATGACCATCGCGACACGCGGCCGTTCGATCGCGGTATCCGGCTTCCTCCTGTCGGGGGCTGTCGGGATCATCTCGTCGACCCAGACCTGGCTGACCGTAGAGCGGGCGGATGCCGCGGAGGCGATCCTCGTCCCCGGTGCGGCGGCCCTCCCGCTGCTCGCGCCGCTGAGCCTCGCCGTGCTCGCACTCGGCATCGCGCTCTCGATCGTCGGCCCCGTCGTCCGTCTCGTGTTCGGCGTGCTCTCCACCGCGGCGGCCCTGTTCCTCGGCTGGAGCACCCTGCAGCTGCTGGTGTCGGAACCGCTGGCCGCAGTCGGCGGCACGGTGACCGAGACGACAGGGCTCGCCGGCAGCGCGGCGATCGCCGATCTGGTCGCGGGGATCGAACTCTCGTCGTGGCCGGTGGTGACGCTGATCGGCTGGGTCGTACTGCTCGCGGCGTCGCTGCTGGTGCTCGTGACCTGGCGTCGCTGGAAGTCCGGCGGACGCCGGTACCGCACCGATGCCGCGCACGTCGAGTCGGCATCGGGTCCCGTCGACGCGATCGACTCGTGGGACGACCTGTCCCGCGGAACCGACCCCACGCGCTGACCCCGATAGACTGAATGAGATCCTGCACGTCGTCCCCCGGAGGAGACCATGACCAACCCGATCGCTGACCCCGGCCACGGACACTCGCCCGCCGCATGGACAGGCGTGATCATCATGCTCGCCGGCTTCACGATCGGCACCCTGGCGTTCTGCCTCGCCGTGTTCAGCCCCGTGTGGATCCCGATCATCTGGGTCGGCGCCGCGATCGTCCCGCTCGGCGCGCTGGCAGGATGGCTCGTCGCCCGTGCCGGATACGGCGTGAAGGGCCCCAAGTACTCGCCGAAGGCGCACTAATGGTGCTCGCCGACCTCACGGCCGGCGCAGTCGCAGACGCGGAGCGTCGAGCCCTCACCCGGCCGATGTCCGAGGTGGAGCGCGACGCTCTCGCGCGCCCTGCCGCCAAGGATGCGCTCGCCTTCCTCGCCCCGGCCGACCGCGTCAAGATCATCGCCGAGGTCAAGCGCGCGAGCCCGTCGCGCGGCGCCCTGGCCGAGATCCCCGACCCCGCGCTGCAGGCTTCGCTCTACGAGACCGGCGGCGCCTCGGCGATCAGCGTCCTCACCGAGGAACGCCGCTTCGGCGGCAGTCTCGCCGATCTCGAGGCCGTCACCGCCCGCGTGACGCTGCCGGTGCTCCGCAAGGACTTCATCGCGAACCGCTACCAGGTCGTCGAGGCCCGCGCGGCCGGTGCCGACCTGGTGCTGCTCATCGTCGCCGGCCTCGAACCGCAGGTGCTGCACGACCTGTTCGGCTTCATCACCGAACTCGGCATGACGCCGCTCGTCGAGACCCACTCGGCCGATGAGCTCGAAGCGGCCATCGACCTCGGCGCTCCGCTGATCGGTGTCAACGCCCGCGATCTCACCACTCTCGAACTCGACCGCGACCTCTTCGGCCGCCTCGTCGAGCGCATCCCGGACTCCGCGATCAAGATCGCCGAGTCCGCGGTGCTCACCCCCGCAGACGTCACGCACTACCGCTCCGCGGGTGCCGACGTCGTCCTGATCGGAGAAGCCCTCGTCACGGGCGACCCGGTCGCCACACTCACGAGCTTCCTGGAGGCGTGATGCATCCCACCGAGCGAGCAACGACGGCCGGAGGCAGTCTGCGCGACCAGCACGGACCTCTCTTCGGCGAGTACGGCGGGCGCTACATGCCGGAGTCGCTGATCGCCGCGATCGACGAGCTCTCGGCGGCGTACGCCGAGGCGATCGTCGACCCGGCGTTCCGCGACGAGCTGGCCTCGCTGCTGAGCTCCTACGCCGGACGCCCGTCACCGCTGACCGAGGTCGCGCGGTTCGCGGAGCACGCGGGCGGCGCCCGGGTCTTCCTCAAGCGCGAAGACCTCAATCACACCGGATCACACAAGATCAACAACGTGCTCGGACAGGCGCTGCTGACCAGGCGGCTCGGCAAGACCCGCGTGATCGCCGAGACCGGCGCCGGTCAGCACGGTGTCGCGACGGCGACGGCCGCCGCGCTGTTCGGCCTGGAGTGCACGATCTACATGGGCGAGGTCGACACCGAGCGTCAGGCCCTCAACGTCGCCCGCATGCGTCTGCTCGGCGCAGAGGTCGTGCCCGTCACCTCGGGGTCGCGCACGCTCAAAGATGCGATCAACGACGCCTACCGCGACTGGGTCGCGTCGGTCGAGACCACCAACTACATCTTCGGCACCGCGGCCGGGCCCCATCCGTTCCCCGCGATGGTGCGCGACTTCCAGAAGATCATCGGCGAAGAGGCCCGTCAGCAGCTGCTCGACGAGACCGGGCGACTGCCCGACGCCGTGATCGCCTGCGTCGGCGGCGGCTCGAACGCGATCGGCATGTTCGATGCGTTCCTCGATGACGAGGGCGTGAAGCTCTACGGCGTCGAGGCAGCAGGCGACGGCGTGGACACGCCACGCCACGCGGCATCGATCGAACGCGGACGTCCGGGAATCCTGCACGGCGCGAAGACCTACGTGCTGCAGGACGACGACGGGCAGACGACCGAGTCGCACTCGATCTCGGCCGGTCTCGACTACCCGGGTGTCGGCCCCGAGCACTCCTGGCTCGCCGACATCGGCCGCGCGGAGTACATCCCCGCCACCGACGACGAGGCGATGCAGGCCCTGCGCCTGCTCAGCCGCACCGAGGGCATCATCCCCGCGATCGAGTCCGCGCACGCCCTCGCCGGCGCTCTGCGCCTCGGTCGTGAGATGGGTCCCGACGCGGTGCTGGCGATCTGCCTCTCGGGCCGCGGCGACAAGGACATGGACACGGCGGCCCGGTACTTCGACCTGTACGACGCCGAGGCCCTCGCGCACGACGTCACCGAGGAGAGCGCCGCAGAGCAGGCCGCCTCGAAGGGGGAGCCGGAGCTGTGAGTCGCGTCGAACAGGCGATCGCCGCCGCGCACCGGGCAGGCCGGAGCGCCTTCGTCGGCTACCTGCCGGTCGGGTACCCCGACCTCGAGACGAGCATCCAGGCGGCCATCGCGCTCGCGGAGAACGGCGTCGACATCATCGAACTCGGGCCGCCCTACAGCGACCCCGTGATGGACGGCGCGGTCATCCAGGAGGCGACCACCGCCGCACTAGCCAACGGGTTCAAGATGAAGGACCTGTTCACCGCCGTACGGGCGATCACCGAGGCCACCGACGTACCCGTGCTCGTGATGACGTACTGGAACCCCGTCTTCCAGTACGGCGTCGACCGGTACGCCGACGATCTGCTCGCCGCCGGCGGTGCCGGTCTCATCACTCCCGACATCACGCCGGACGTCGCGGGGGAGTGGATCGCCGCCAGCGAGCGCACCGGACTCGACCGCGTGTTCCTCGCGGCCCCCACCTCCACAGACGAGCGCCTCGGCCTCGTCGTGAAGTCGTCCACCGGGTTCGTGTACACCGTGTCGACCATGGGGATCACGGGTGAACGCACCGAGCTCGACCGTGCGGCGCGCACCCTCGTCGCCCGCCTGCGCGAGCACGGCGATCTGCGCGCCTGCGTCGGCATCGGCATCTCGACCGCCGAGCAGATCGCCGGTGTCTCCGAGTACGCCGACGGCGCGATCGTCGGCACCGCGCTCGTCCGCGCACTGCGCGACGGCGGCATCCCCGCTCTCGCCGAAGTCACCCGAAACCTGGCCTCCGGCACGTCGTCGGCACGCCCCGTACACGAGAACTAGAATCACAATCATGTCCCTCGCGCTCCACAGCACCTTCACCGGCGTGCTCGCCAGCATCCCGAGCCCTCCCGTCTCGTACATCGACCTCGGCCCGCTCCGGATCCACTTCTACGCGCTCTGCATCATCGCCGGCATCATCGCCGCCGTGCTGCTCACCAACCACCGCCTGACCCGGCGTGGCGCCGAGCCGTGGGTCGTCATCGACATCTCGATCCTCGCCGTGCCGATCGCCATCATCGGCGCTCGCATCTTCCACGTGCTCACCCACCCGAACTTCTACTTCGGCGAGGGCAAGAACACCTGGAACCCGTTCGAACCCGGTTCGGTCTGGGCCATCTGGGAGGGCGGCATCGCCATCTTCGGTGCGCTCATCGGCGGCGCCCTGGGGGCGTACCTGGGATGCCGGTGGACCGGCATCCGATTCTGGACCTTCGCCGACGCGCTCGCGCCCGGCCTGCTGCTCGCCCAGGCGATGGGCCGCTTCGGCAACTGGTTCAACAAGGAGCTCTACGGTCTGCCGACCGATCTGCCGTGGGGCCTCGAGATCCCCTCCGACAACTCCGCATTCCCTCCCGGCCTCCCCGAGGGCACACTGTTCCACCCGACGTTCCTGTACGAGGTCCTCTGGAACGGCCTCGGCGTGATCGTGCTGCTGTGGCTGAGCCGCAAGGCCACCTCGCTGCAGTGGGGTCGCCTGTTCGCGATCTACCTCATCTGGTACAGCGCCGGCCGCGTCGTCTGGGAGTCGATCCGCATCGATCCGAGCGAGATCATCCTCGGCCTTCGCAGCAACGTCTGGGCAGCGATCCTCGGCATCGTCGTCGGCCTCGCCATCCTCGTCGTCCAGTCGCTCCGTCACCCCGGTCTCGAGCCGTCCGCGTACCAGCCCGGCCGCGGACGGAAGGATCTGGACGCTGATGTAGAATCACAGAACAATCCCTCCGATTTCGTGGACGTGAGTGAGCCTCCGTCCGAAGAAGTCGCCGCAGGAGCCAGCGCCACAAGCACCGCTCCCACGGACACGGAAGGCACGCGGTAGCCGACCGGTCCGTGCGGACCCCATCACATCCACCCGGCCAATGACGTCCCCGGGTCATCTGCAGATCTGAGGACGGTACTGGTGTATTTTCAGCCTCCCTACGGCGCCTCCGGCGCTTATCCGCCCAAGCAGGGCATGTACAACCCGGCGTTCGAGAAGGATGCCTGCGGCCTCGCGATGGTCGCCACCCTGCGCGGTGAAGCCGGTCACGACATCATCGCGCTGGCGCTGCAGGCGCTGCGCAACCTCGAGCACCGCGGCGCCATCGGCTCGGATGCCGGCACCGGCGACGGAGCGGGCATCCTGACCCAGATGCCCGACGCCTTCCTGCGCGCCGTCACCGACTTCGAGCTCCCTCCGGTCGGCGAGTACGCCGCGGGGCTGGCGTTCCTGCCGCGCGACTCCAGCGAGCGCCGTCAGCAGAAGGCGGGGATCGAGAAGATCGCCCGCAGCGAGGGCCTCCGCGTCCTCGGCTGGCGCGAGGTCCCCACGGTCAACGACAATCTCGGCAAGCTCGCCGACGAGGCGCGTCCCGCTTTCGAGCAGCTCTTCGTGAGCGCCGGGGGAGCGACCCACTCCGACGCACCGCTCACCGGCATCGCGCTCGATCGCGTCGCCTACCGGCTGCGCAAGCGCGCCGGTCACGAGCTCGGCGCCTACTTCGTGTCGCTCTCCGCCCGCACGCTCGGGTACAAGGGCATGGTCACGACTCTGCAGCTCGAGCCGTTCTACCCCGATCTGCAGGACGAGCGCTTCATGTCGGAGCTCGCCGTGGTGCACTCGCGGTACTCCACGAACACGTTCCCCTCGTGGCCTCTCGCGCAGCCGCTGCGCATGCTCGCGCACAACGGCGAGATCAACACGGTCGGCGGCAACCGCAACTGGATGCGGGCACGCCAGTCCCAGCTCGAGTCCGAGCTGCTCGGCGACGTGGCGCCCCTGCTGCCCATCTGCACCGACGGCGCCAGCGACTCCGCGTCGTTCGACGAGGTGCTCGAGCTGCTCACCCTCACCGGTCGCAGCCTGCCGCACGCCATCATGATGATGGTCCCCGAGGCATATGAGAAGCAGTCCGACATCTCGCCCGAGCTGCGTTCGTTCTACGAGTACCACTCGAACCAGATGGAGCCGTGGGACGGCCCGGCGGCGCTGATCTTCACCGACGGCACTGTCGTGGGCGCGACCCTCGACCGCAACGGCCTGCGCCCCGGGCGCTGGACCGAGACCACCGACGGGCTCATCGTGATCGGCTCCGAGACCGGTGTGCTCACGTTCGAGCCGGAGCGCATCAAGCGTCGTGGACGTCTGCAGCCCGGAAAGATGTTCCTCGTCGACACGGCGCAGCAGCGCATCATCGAGGACGACGAGATCAAGCACGACCTCGCGACCCTGCATCCGTGGCAGGAGTGGCTGGATGCCGGATCCGTCCGTCTCGCGGATCTCCCCGAGCGCGAGCACATCGTGCACCCGCCGGCCTCGATCACCCGCCGCCAGCGCACCTTCGGATACACCGAGGAAGAGGTCCGCCTGCTGCTGACCCCGATGGGGCAGACCGGCGTCGAGCCGCTCGGTGCGATGGGCTCCGACACCCCGATCGCTGTGCTCAGCAAGCGCCCGCGCCTGCTGTTCGACTACTTCACGCAGCAGTTCGCGCAGGTCACGAACCCGCCGCTCGACTCGATCCGCGAAGAGGTCGTCACGAGCCTCAAGCTCGGCCTCGGACCCGAGAGCAACCTGCTCAGCTGGGGTCCCGATCACACGCGCACCGTGTCGCTCGACTTCCCGGTGATCGACAACGACGAGCTCGCGAAGATCCGCCACATCGACAAGGCGCTGCCCGACCGCGCCAGTGTCACCATCAAGGGCCTGTACCACTTCGACGTCGGCTCGAACACGCTCGAGAACCGTCTCGTCGAGATGTGCGAAGAGGTCGACGAGGCCATCGCCAGCGGCGCCGAGTTCATCATCCTGTCGGACCGGGACTCCAACAAGGATCTGACCCCGATCCCGTCGCTGCTCATGGTCTCTGCGGTGCACCACCACCTGATCCGCCGCGAGAACCGCATGAAGGTGGGTCTGATCGTCGAGGCCGGGGACGTCCGAGAGGTGCACCATGTCGCGACCCTGATCGGCTACGGCGCATCCGCCGTGAACCCCTATCTGGCGATGGAGACGGTGGAGCACCTCGTGCGCACCGGCTACATCACCGGGATCAGCCCGGAGAAGGCGGTCCGCAACCTCATCTACGCACTCGGCAAGGGGGTGCTGAAGATCATGTCGAAGATGGGCATCTCGACGGTGTCGTCCTACGCCGGGGCGCAGGTCTTCGAGGCCGTCGGTCTGAGCGAGGAGTTCATCGACCGGTACTTCACGCGCACGGAGTCGAAGCTCGGCGGCATCGGGATCGGGGAGATCTTCCTCGAGAACCAGGCCCGTCACGACTACGCCTACCCCGAGGACGAGGCCGCCCGCGCGCACGAGCGGCTGTGGACCGGGGGAGAGTATCAGTGGCGCCGCGACGGCTCCCCGCACCTGTTCAATCCCGAGACGGTGTTCAAGCTGCAGCACGCCACGCGAGAGCGCCGCTACGACATCTTCCGCGACTACACGCGGCTCGTCGACGACCAGGCAGCGGAACTCAAGACGCTGCGCGGGCTGTTCCGCCTGCGCACCGGAACCCGCAAGCCGGTGCCGCTGGATGAGGTGGAGCCGGTCTCCGCGATCGTCAAGCGCTTCTCGACGGGTGCGATGAGCTACGGCTCGATCTCCAAGGAGGCGCACGAGACCCTCGCGATCGCGATGAACCGGATCGGCGGCAAGTCGAACACCGGTGAGGGCGGCGAGGATGCCGAGCGACTGCTCGACCCCGAGCGGCGCAGCGCCATCAAGCAGGTCGCGTCGGGTCGCTTCGGCGTCACGAGCCTCTACCTGACCGAAGCCGACGACATCCAGATCAAGCTCGCCCAGGGCGCCAAGCCCGGCGAGGGCGGTCAGCTGCCTCCGCAGAAGGTCTACCCGTGGGTCGCCCGCACACGCGGCGGCACCCCGGGCGTCGGTCTCATCTCGCCCCCGCCGCACCATGACATCTACTCGATCGAGGATCTCAAGCAGCTCATCTTCGATCTGAAGAGGGCGAATCCCGAGGCGCGGATCCACACCAAGCTCGTCAGCCAGTCGGGCATCGGGGCGGTGTCCGCCGGTGTGGCGAAGGCGCTCAGCGACGTCATCCTGGTGTCCGGTCACGACGGCGGCACGGGCGCGAGCCCGATGAACTCGCTCAAGCACGCCGGCACGCCGTGGGAGCTCGGCCTGGCCGAGACGCAGCAGACGCTCATGCTCAACGGCATGCGCGACCGCGTGGTGGTGCAGGTCGACGGTCAGCTCAAGACCGGCCGTGACGTCATCATCGGCGCTCTGCTCGGCGCCGAGGAGTTCGGTTTCGCGACCGCGCCCCTCGTGGTGAGCGGCTGCATCATGATGCGCGTCTGCCACCTCGACACCTGCCCGGTGGGCGTCGCGACGCAGAATCCCGCGCTGCGCGAGCGCTTCACGGGAAAGCCCGAGTTCGTCGTGAACTTCATGGAGTTCATCGCGGAGGAGGTGCGCGAGCTCCTCGCGGAACTCGGATTCCGCTCGCTCGACGAGATCATCGGACGTGCGGAGCTGATCGAGGCGGATGCCGCTCTGGAGCACTGGAAGGCCGAAGGACTCGACCTCAGCCCCGTGCTCGAGGGGCCGGCGTTCCCGGCGAGCGAGCCTCGCCGCAGCCGGCGCGCCCAGGATCACGAGCTCGAGAAGCACTTCGACGTCCAGCTGATCGACATCGCCGCCCCGGCGCTCCTCAACGGGGAGCCCGTGGTCGTCGAACTGCCCATCGCCAACACCGAGCGGGCGGTCGGCACGATGCTGGGCCACCAGGTCACATCGCGCCACGGCGCGGCCGGCCTGCCCAGGGGAACGATCGACGTCACCCTGAACGGCACCGCCGGTCAGTCCCTCGGGGCGTTCCTGCCGTCGGGCATCGTGCTGCGGCTCGAGGGCGACGCGAACGACTACGTCGGCAAGGGCCTGTCCGGAGGAGACATCTCGATCCGTCCCTCTCGGGGTGCGCACATCGCACCGCACGAGAACGTGATCGCCGGGAACGTGATCGGCTACGGTGCGACGGCGGGGACGATGTTCCTGTCCGGCGTCGTCGGCGAGCGGTTCCTGGTGCGCAACTCCGGGGCGACCGCCGTCGTCGAGGGCGTGGGAGATCACGCGCTCGAGTACATGACGGGCGGCGTGGCCGTGATCCTCGGCTCGACCGGACGCAACCTCGGAGCCGGCATGTCCGGGGGAGTGGCGTACATCCACTCGCTCGACTCCGGCAAGGTCAACGCGCAGTCCCTGGGCAGCGGCGAGCTCCGGCTCGAGCCCCTGGACCGTGCCGACCTCGAGGTGCTGCGCGGTCTCATCGCCGAGCACGTGGAGCGGACGGCGTCGCCGCTCGGCTCCGACATCCTGGCCAGGTTCGAGGAGACCGCCGGCCAGTTCACGAAGGTGCTCCCTCGCGACTACGCGGCTGTGCGCAGCATGCGCGAGGAAGCTGTCGCGGAGGGCATCGACCCTGACGGCGACATCGTCTGGAACCGCATCCTGGAGGTGACCGGTGGCTGATCCCAAAGGTTTTCTGAAGGTCACCGAGCGTGAGCTTCCCAAGCGACGGCCGGTGCCCGTGCGCATCATGGACTGGAAAGAGGTCTATGAGCAGGGCGATCAGGCGGTCCTCAAGCGCCAGGCCGGCCGCTGCATGGACTGCGGTGTACCGTTCTGCCACCAGGGATGCCCGCTGGGCAACCTGATCCCGGAGTGGAACGACCTGACCTGGCGAGGAGAGGGACGTGCGGCGATCGATCGCCTGCACGCGACCAACAACTTCCCGGAGTTCACCGGGCGTCTCTGCCCTGCGCCGTGCGAGAGCTCGTGTGTGCTGGGGATCAACCAGCCCGCGGTGACGATCAAGCAGATCGAGGTCTCGATCATCGACGAGGCCTTCGCCAAGGGGTGGGTGGAGCCGCAGCCGCCCGCCCGCCTCACGGGCAAGACCGTCGCCGTCGTCGGCTCCGGCCCTGCCGGACTCGCCGCGGCGCAGCAGCTCACTCGCGCGGGTCACACCGTCGCGGTGTTCGAGCGCGACGACCGCATCGGCGGACTGCTCCGGTACGGCATCCCCGATTTCAAGATGGAGAAGGGTCAGCTCGAATCCCGCCTGCGCCAGATGCAGGAGGAGGGGACGCGCTTCCGCGCCGGTGTGGAGATCGGACGCGACATCTCCTGGTCCGACCTCCGGGCCCGCTATGACGCGATCGTGATCGCCACGGGGGCTACCGTTCCCCGCGACCTGTCGATCCCCGGACGCGACCTCGACGGTGTGCACTTCGCGATGGAGTACCTCGTCGAGTCGAACCATGCGGTGGCCGGCGACAAGGTCCCCGAGCAGATCACCGCCGAGGGCAAGCACGTCATCGTCATCGGCGGCGGCGACACCGGTGCGGACTGCATCGGCACCGCGCACCGTCAGGGTGCACTCAGCGTCACCAACCTGGCGATCGGCGTGCAGCCGGGCACCGAGCGACCCGGGCACCAGCCCTGGCCGATGATGCCCACTCTGTTCGAGGTCACCTCCGCTCACGAAGAGGGCGGAGAGCGGGTCTTCCTCGCCTCCACCGTGGAGTTCCTCTCGAACGACGTGGGCGAGCTTCGCGCTCTGCGCGTCGCCGAGACCGAGTACATCGACGGACGTCGCGTGCCCAAGAGCGGCACGGAGCGAGAGATCCCCGCGGACCTCGTGCTCATCGCGATGGGCTTCACCGGCCCGGAGCAGGACGGCTTCACCGAGGAGACGCTGCCCCAGCTGACCGAGCGCGGAGCGTTCCGTCGCGATGACAGCTACGAGTCCACGATTCCCGGCGTGTTCGTCGCCGGCGATGCCGGACGCGGGCAGTCGCTGATCGTCTGGGCGATCGCCGAGGGCCGTGCGGCTGCGGCGAACGTCGACCGCTTCCTCATGGGGAGCACCGTGCTGCCCGAGCCCGTGCGTCCGCACGAGGTCGCCATCGGTCTTCAGCCCGCGTAGGCTGAACGGCGGCACCGTCGCCTGATTTCCATCCCCCACTACCCTGGAGCATTCTGTTGAGACGCGCGAAAATCGTCGCCACCCTGGGCCCCGCCACCTCCACCTATGAGACCGTCCGTGCCCTCATCGACGCCGGAGTGGACGTCGCCCGTCTGAACCTGAGCCACGGTGACTACTCCGTGCACGAGAACAACTACGCCAACGTGCGTCGTGCGGCGGACGACGCCGGTCGTGCGGTCGCGATCCTCGTCGACCTGCAGGGCCCGAAGATCCGCCTCGGCAAGTTCGAGGACGGCCCCTACGAGCTCGCCAAGGGCGACATCTTCAAGATCACCACCGAAGACATCGTCGGCAACAAGGAGATCTCCGGAACGACCTTCAAGGGTCTGCCCAACGACGTCAAGCCCGGTGACTTCCTGCTGATCGACGACGGCAAGGTCCGCGTCGAGGTCGTCGAGACCGACGGGGTCACCGTCACCACCCGCGTGATCGTCGCCGGCGCGGTGTCCAACAACAAGGGCATCAACCTGCCCGGTGTCGCCGTCAACGTCCCCGCTCTGAGCGAGAAGGACGAGGATGACCTCCGCTGGGGTCTGCGCATCGGCGCCGACCTGATCGCGCTGTCCTTCGTCCGCAACGCGGAGGACGTCACCCGCGTGCACGAGATCATGGCGGAGGAGGGCGTCAAGGTCCCCGTCATCGCCAAGGTCGAGAAGCCGCAGGCCGTCGACGCCCTCGAGGGAATCGTCGATGCCTTCGACGCGATCATGGTCGCCCGTGGCGACCTCGGTGTCGAGCTTCCGCTCGAGGCCGTGCCGATCGTGCAGAAGCGCGCCGTCGAGCTCGCCCGCCGCATGGCCAAGCCGGTCATCGTCGCGACGCAGATGCTCGAGTCGATGATCAACAGCCCGGTGCCGACGCGCGCCGAGACCTCCGACGTCGCGAACGCCGTGCTCGACGGTGCCGACGCCGTGATGCTGTCGGGCGAGACCAGCGTGGGGGACTACCCCGTGGTGGTCGTCGAGACCATGGCGCGCATCATCGAGTCGACCGAGGAGCACGGCCTGGAGCGCATCGCCAAGCTCACCACGAAGCCGCGCACGCAGGGTGGGGCGATCACGCTCGCCGCGCTCGAGGTCGCGGAGTTCGTCGAGGCGAAGTTCCTCTGCGTGTTCACGCAGTCGGGCGACTCGGCTCGCCGTCTGTCGCGGCTGCGCTCGCGGATCCCGATGCTGGCCTTCACGCCGGAGCCCGACATCCGCCGTCGTATGGCGCTCACCTGGGGCATCCAGTCCACTCTCGTGGACATGGTCCAGCACACCGACCTGATGTATCTGCAGGTCGACGACTACCTGCTCTCGAACGGCCTGGCCGCCGAGGGAGACAAGGTCGTCGTCATCTCGGGCTCCCCTCCCGGAATCGTCGGCTCGACCAACGACATCCGCGTACACAAGGTCGGAGACGCCGTGAACGGTGCCGCGCCGATCTACAAGGAAGCCACGGTCTGACCCGCAGCACCGGACGACGGGGGTGGAACGCGAGTTCCGCCCCCGTCGTCGTGCCACGCGGCGATGCGCGACCCGCCGCCGCGGACGTATCGTCGAGTGTGCCGCGCATGCGGCCGGTCCAGCGCCGGAGGGGTGCATGATCGATCTCGTGCGACGGGCGGGCTGGTGGATCGCCGACTACCTGTACGCCGGATACTGGCAGGTGCGGGCCGCGTTCGACCGCCGCGACGCGGAGTCCTTCTCAGGCGGCGATGGTGTGCCGATCATCATCCTGCCCGGGGTGTATGAGACCTGGCGGTTCATGCAGCCGCTCATCACCGCCCTCCACGACCGCGGCCATCCGGTGCACGTCGTCGACGCCCTGGAGCGCAATCGGCGCCCGGTCCGCGAGGCGGCCGAGGCTGTGACCGGGTTCCTCGATGCGTCGGGTCTGACCGACGTCATACTGGTCGCCCACAGCAAGGGAGGACTCGCTGGCAAGCTCGCGATGGCAGGGCCCGCGGGATTCCGGGTGCGTGCGATGGTCGCGGTGGCCACGCCCTTCGGCGGATCCCGCTACGCGCGTCTCCTGCCCGTGCGGTCGCTGTGGGCGCTCGCCCCGACGCATCCGTCGATCCTCGAGCTCGCCGCGCGCCGTGATCTCAACGATCGCATCGTGTCGGTCTTCGGCCGCTTCGATCCGCACATCCCCGAGGGCAGCGAGCTCGACGGGGCGCGCAAGAACGTGCGCCTCGACACCGGAGGACACTTCCGGGTGCTCGCCGACCCCCGGGTCCTCGCCGAGGTCGCCGCCCTCGCCGAGGGGTAGCGCGCAGCGGTGGCAGGTGCGCCGTCGTCCTCCGGACGACTACGCTGGTGCACGTGCCGTGGCGATCACCGCCTCTGCACCGCGATCATGGATGACCTGACCATCGAACCTGCTGTGGACGACCGCCTCCTCGGCCCGCGTCCCGAGATCGGCGCGCCCCCTGCAGGGTTCCTCCCCTCGCCCGATCGCGACGACGTGGCGCTTCCGGCTCTGCGGCCCGGCAGCATCGGCATCCGCTACCGGCTCAAGCGTCGCTTCCGCACCTATGATGCGATCGCCTGTGTTCCCGCCTACCTCGCCCAGACACGGTCGGATGCGACCGTCCTCGGTCCGGGCGGCGAGCGGATCCACGGCGGAGACCTCTATGTGCCCGTGCTGGTCGGGGGAGTGGCGGTCGAGGCCACGAACGAGAACCTCGACGCGATCATCCGAGGGAGCATCCCGGACGGCATGATCCTCGCGGATCACCCCGCCGCCGCAGAGCAGGAGTTCGTGCGCTGCATGCGCCCGTCTCTCGACCGGTATCTGCTGATCGACCGGGAGATCTGGATCCGCGCGTCGGTGCAGCCGATCTCCTAGGTCGCCTCCGACCTCGATGTGCCGGCGGTGGGACTCGAACCCACACGCCCTTTCGGACAAAGCATTTTGAGTGCTCCGCGTCTGCCATTCCGCCACGCCGGCTCGTGTGTCGCGACTTCGACTTTAGCGCAGAGCATCCGTGCTCCCGATCGCGCGTCGAGTCATCGGGGACGCCACAGGCGCACTCCACTAGGATGGATCTGTGACCGAGCAAGAACAGGCAGCCGAGCAGCCCACGTCATCCGCACCCCGACGCGTCGTCGTCGCCGAGGACGAGTCGCTGATCCGTCTCGACATCGTCGAGATCCTCCGCGACAACGGCTTCGATGTCGTCGGTGAGGCCGGCGACGGGGAGACCGCCGTGGCACTGGCCACCGAGCTGCGCCCAGACCTGGTGATCATGGACGTCAAGATGCCGCAGCTCGACGGCATCAGCGCCGCCGAGAAGCTGCACAAGGGCAACATCGCCCCCGTGGTGCTGCTGACAGCCTTCAGCCAGAAGGAGCTCGTGGAGCGCGCCAGCGAGGCCGGCGCCCTGGCCTACGTGGTCAAGCCCTTCACGCCGAACGACCTTCTGCCGGCGATCGAGATCGCTCTCGCCCGCCACGAGCAGATCATCACGCTCGAGGCCGAGGTCGCCGACATGGTCGAGCGCTTCGAGACCCGCAAGCTCGTCGACCGCGCGAAGGGTCTGCTGAACGAGAAGATGGGCCTGTCCGAGCCCGAGGCGTTCCGTTGGATCCAGAAGGCGTCCATGGACCGTCGTCTGACGATGCAGGACGTCGCGAAGGCGATCATCGAGCAGCTGGCTCCGAAGAAGTAGTCCGTGCATCCGCTCGACGCGGAGCACGTCCTGCGTCCGATCCGTGTCGGTGACGGCGCCGCCCTCGCGAGGGCGTACGCCGCGAACAGCGCGCACCTGTCTCCCTGGGAGCCGCTGAGGGAACCGGAGTTCTTCACCGAGCAGTGGCAGGAGACGGACGCCCGGCGGTGCGTGGACGAGGCGGCGCTGGGCAGGAGCGCGCGGTTCGTCATCGAGTCGTCCGACGGCGAGATCCGGGGACGGATCAACCTGAACAACGTCGTGCGCGGCGCCTTCTGGAGCGCCGACCTCGGCTACTGGATCGATGCCTCGCGATTGCGCCGGGGACTCGCGTCCCTCGGGGTCGCCCGCGTCGTCGCCCACGCGAGGGACGAGCTGCGGCTGCACCGTCTGCAGGCCGCCACACTGCTGCACAACGCCGCATCGCAGCGGGTGCTCGGCGATCTCGGCTTCGAGCCGATCGGGATCGCTCCGCGGTATCTGCGCATCGCGGGGGAGTGGCAGGACCACCGGCTGTTCCAGCTGCTGCTGGAGGAGCCGCTCAGCTCGATGCGGGTGCGTCCTTGATCATGTTGGTGATGCGGATCGTCGAGCAGCGCCGACCCTGATCATCCGTCACCACGATCTCGTGCACCGTGATGCTGCGCCCGAGATGCACCGGGGTGCACACGCCGGTGACCACGCCCGAGGTCGCCGACCGCGTATGGGTCGCGTTGATGTCCACTCCGACCGCGAGTCGTCCCGGGCCCGCATGCAGGTTGGCCGCCATGGACCCCAGCGACTCGCCGAGCACCACGTACGCGCCGCCGTGCATCAGCCCGACGGGCTGCGTGTTGCCCTCGACCGGCAGCGTCGCGACGCATCTCTCGGTGGTGAACTCCAGGAACTCCATGCCCATCTTCTGGGCGAGAGCGCCCATGCCGCGGGCTGTGGCCCAGTCGAGTCCTGCACTGGTCGCGGTCTCGCTCACGGATCCTCCTCAGCGGGTGTCTGTCGTCCTCGTTAGGCTGACAGGGTGACGGACTCCGCAAAGCCTACCCTCATGGTCGTCGACGGCCACTCGCTCGCCTACCGTGCGTTCTTCGCCCTCCCGGTCGAGAACTTCACCACCAAAGACAACCAGCACACGAACGCCATCTACGGCTTCCTCTCGATGCTCGTGAACCTGATCAAGGCCGAGCAGCCGACTCACATGGCGATCGCGTTCGACACGTCCCGCCATTCGTTCCGCACCGACCAGTATCCCGAGTACAAGGCGACCCGATCCGAGTCCCCGCAGGAGTTCCGCGGGCAGATCCCCCTGCTGCAGGACTGCCTCGCCGCGATGTCGATCCCCGTGCTCACGAAGGAGGGAGTCGAGGCCGACGACATCCTCGCCACGCTCTCGACGCAGGGAGCCGAACAGGGCTACGACGTGCTCGTGGTGTCGGGTGACCGCGACACGATCCAGCTCGTCACCGACGACGTCACTCTGCTGTACCCGTCCGTGCAGGGAGTCTCGCAGCTCAAGCGGTACGACCCCACCACCGTGCACGAGCGCTACGGCGTGCCTCCCGAGCAGTACCCCGACATCGCGGCGCTGGTCGGCGAGACCAGCGACAACCTCCCGGGTGTGCCCAAGGTGGGAGAGAAGACCGCCGTCAAGTGGCTCACCCAGTTCGGCACGCTCGACGACCTTCTCGAGCGCTCGGGCGAGATCAAGGGCGTGGTCGGCGGCAACCTGCGCGACCACATCGAGGACGTGCGCCGCAATCGCCGGCTCAACCGGCTGCTGCGCGACGTCGAGCTCCCCGTCGCGCCCGACGATCTGGCCGTGGCGCCGATCGACGCCCAGGCCGTCCGCGACATCTTCGCGCGCCTCGAGTTCCGCACCCTGCTTCCCCGCGTCTTCGAGGCCGTCGGTGCAGGCGAGGTCGCCGATGATCCGGCGGCCGCCGCCGTGGTGCTGCCCGAGCCCTCGCAGGTCACCGCCGCCGAGTTCGTCGACTGGGTAGACGCCCAGACGCACGACGTCTCCCTGCGCATCCCGCTGCAGGGCGGAGCCCCGACCAGGGTGGGTGCGGCCACCGAGTCCGACCTCCGGGAGATCGACTGGAGCGAGGAGGTGGCCGACGCGCTGCGTCCGTGGCTCGAGTCCGATCGTCCGAAGATCATCCACGACGCGAAGCCGCAGGTGAAGGCACTTCGTCGTCAGGGCATCCGCCTCGCCGGGCTGGCGTACGACACGAGCCTCGCGGGATGGCTGTTGCGCCCGAGCTTCCCCGACAAGACGCTCGGCGATCTCGTCGAGCGATACCTGGGCGAGAAGCTGCCCGAGGCCGACCCCTCGCAGCTCGTTCCCGAGACCGAAGGCGCGACTCCGGCTCAGGAGGCGTGGTTCGCCCTGCGGGTGGCGACGGCCCTGCGCGAAGACATCCCCGAGTCGGTCGCCACTGTCCTCACCGACATCGAGCTGCCCACCCTGCTCACGCTCGCCGACATGGAGGTCGCCGGCGTCGCGGTCTCACACGAGGTTCTCTCGACGTTCTCCGGCGAGCTTGCGACGCGCGCCGACGGGCTGGCGCAGGACGCGTTCGGCATCGTCGGCCGCGAGTTCAATCTCGGGTCCCCGAAGCAGCTCCAGGAGGTGCTCTTCGAAGATCTGCAGCTCCCCAAGACGCGCAAGACCAAGACCGGCTATTCGACGGATGCCGCCGTGCTGGCCGACCTCCAGGAATCGCACCCGCATCCGTTCCTCGGTCTGCTGCTGCAGCACCGCGAGGCGACGAAACTGCGTCAGATCATCGAGTCTCTCGACACGGCGATCGGCGACGATCACCGCGTGCACACGACCTATGTGCAGACCGGCAGCCAGACCGGCCGGCTCTCGAGCACCGACCCGAACCTGCAGAACATCCCCGTGCGCACCGAGGAGTCCCGCCGCATCCGCAGCGCATTCCAGGTCGGCGAAGGGTACGAGTCCCTCCTCACCGCCGACTACTCCCAGATCGAGATGCGCATCATGGCGCACCTCTCGGGTGACGAAGGGCTCATCGAAGCGTTCAACAGCGGTGAAGACCTGCACCGCTTCGTCGGCGCGCGGGTCTTCGGCGTCGATCCGTCGGACGTCACGGCGGCGATGCGCACCAAGGTGAAGGCGATGTCCTACGGCCTCGTCTACGGCCTGTCGGCGTTCGGCCTCTCGAAGCAGCTGCGTATCGAGCAGTCCGAGGCGAAGCAGCTCATGATCGAGTACTTCGCGCGTTTCGGCGCTGTCCGCGACTACCTGCGTGCCTCGGTCATCACGGCGAAGGAGGTCGGCTACACCGAGACGATCTTCGGGCGCCGTCGCCCGTTCCCCGACCTGGCGAGCCCCAACCGGGTGCTGCGTGAGAACGCCGAGCGCGCGGCTCTCAACGCTCCCATCCAGGGCAGCGCGGCCGACATCATGAAGATCGCACTGCTGCACATCCACGAAGACCTCCGTTCCGAGGGCCTGTCCTCCCGCGCGTTGCTGCAGATCCACGACGAGCTCGTGGTCGAGGTGGCGCCGGGCGAGTGGGATGCCGCCGAGCGGATCGTCCGGGCTCGCATGGGCGACGCGGCAGACCTGAGGGTCCCGCTCGATGTGCAGGTGGGTCGCGGTCGCGATTGGAACGAGGCCGCGCACTGACGGTCGGTCTCACGCCGATGCTCGCCTGCGGGTGGGCAGAGAACCGATAGGACGCGCGAGCGGTGTTGGCTACTCTGGAGGGATGACCTCTTCTCCTCGCACTCCGTCTGCCATCGACAAAGTCGCCGACGAGTGGGTCGACACCATCGCGGTGCTGGCTCCGACCCTCGGGACCTACATCGGTCGCGATGACGTCAACGATCGATTCGGTGACCTCAGCCCGGCCGGCCACGACGAGATCGCGGCGGCGACGCGGACGACGCTCGCGCAGCTGGCGGCGCTCGAGCCGGTCGACGCGATCGATGCGGTCACGAAGGCGGACCTGTCGGCGGAGCTGAGCCTCGACCTCGAACTGCACGACGCCGACTGGCACCTCCGCGACCTCAACGTGATCGCCTCAGCCGCTCAGGATGTGCGATCCGCATTCGACCTGATGCCGACGGCCACCGCGGACGACTGGAGTGTCATCGCGACCCGGCTTGCCGCAGTCCCGGATGCGCTGCGCGGCTATACCGAGACCCTGCGTGCCGGCATCGCCGCGGGAGTCACGCCCGCCAGGCGCCAGGTCGTGGAGGTCGCGACGCAGATCGACCGCTACACGGCCGATGACGGATTCTTCGCGGCGTTCGTCGCCGACGCGGCGCCCCAGGAGGGCAACCTGCCCGCATCCCTCGCACGGCTGCTCGCCGACAACTCCGCGGCCGCCCGCGTGGCCTACGACGAGCTGCGCGGTTTCCTCGCCGAGGAGCTCGCCCCCGCCGCAGGAGAGGTCGATGCGGTCGGACGCGAGCTGTATGCGCTCAACTCCCGCCGGTTCGTCGGCGCGACGATCGACCTCGATGAGACCTACGAGTGGGGACGCGAGGAGCTCGCGCGGATGGTCGAGGAGCAGACCGCGATCGCCCACGAGATCCTCCCCGGCGCGTCGGTCGAAGAGGCCGTCGCGCACCTGGAGGCCGACCCCGCGCGCAAGCTCGTCGGCACCGAGGCCCTGCAGCGCTGGATGCAGGAGACGAGCGACAGGGCCGTCGCAGAGCTCGGCGCCACGCACTTCGACATCCCCGAGGCGATCCGCACCCTGGAGTGCATGATCGCCCCCACCCAGGAGGGTGGCATCTACTACACCGGTCCGACCGATGACTTCTCGCGCCCCGGCCGCATGTGGTGGTCGGTTCCCGAGGGCGTCACCGAGTTCGACACCTGGCGCGAGCTCACCACCGTGTACCACGAGGGCGTTCCGGGGCATCATCTGCAGATCGCCCAGGCCGTGTACAACCGCACGGAGCTCAACTCCTGGCGTCGTCTGCTCGCCGGCACCTCCGGCCACGCCGAGGGCTGGGCGCTGTACGCGGAACGTCTGATGCAGCAGCTCGGCTACCTCGACGACCCCGCCGATCGACTCGGGATGCTCGACGGCCAGCGCATGCGCGCGGCCAGGGTCGTCCTCGACATCGGCGTGCACCTCGGCAAGCCGCGGCTCGACGGCACCGGCACCTGGGACGCGGACTACGCGCTCGATTTCATGCGCAAGAACGTCAACATGTCCGACCAGTTTGTGCAGTTCGAGGTCAACCGCTACCTCGGATGGCCGGGGCAGGCTCCCTCGTACAAGGTCGGCCAGCGCATCTGGGAGCAGGTGCGCGATGCGTACCAGGCGGAGCGAGGCTCCGACTTCGACGTCAAGGAGTTCCACAAGCGCGCCCTCGACATGGGCGGCGTGGGCCTCGACACCCTGCGAACGGCGCTTCTCGCAGGCTGAGGGAATGCGAACGACCCAGACGATGTTTATTCAGCTGAATAGAAAGGGCTGACATGGGCATCGAATTCGGGCTGGACACCTTCGGCGACATCACGAGAGGCGCGGACGGCGAACTGCTCACCGCCGCGCAGACCATCCGCAACGTGGTGGCACAGGCGGAGATGGCCGACAGCGTCGGCGTGGACTTCTTCGGAGTGGGGGAGCACCACCGCACCGAGTTCGCGGTCTCGGCACCCGAGATGGTGCTGGCCACGATCGCCGGGCGCACGCAGAACATCCGTCTCGGCACCGCGGTCACGGTGCTCTCCTCCGATGACCCTGTGCGGGTCTTCGAGCGTTTCGCGACGCTCGACGCACTGTCGGACGGACGTGCGGAGGTCGTTCTCGGGCGCGGCTCGTTCATCGAGTCGTTCCCGCTCTTCGGCTATGACCTGCGCGACTACGACGCCCTCTTCGAGCAGAAGCTCGAGCTGTTCGTCGAGCTCCTCAAGGAGGAGCCGGTGACCTGGTCCGGCACGATGCGGCCGTCGCTCGACGACGCGAACGTCTTCCCCAAGACGGAGAACGGCCTGCGCACGTGGGTCGGGGTGGGCGGAAGCCCCGAATCGGTCGTGCGCGTCGCCCGCCACGGCCTCGGTCTGATGCTCGCCATCATCGGAGGCCCGGCAGGACGCTTCCGCCAGTTCGTCGATCTCTATCACCGGTCGATCGCGTCGTTCGGAACCCCCGCGCACCCGATCGCCGTGCATTCTCCCGGGCACATCGCCGACACCGACGACGAGGCGTGGGAGGCCGCATACTCGGGCTTCGAGGCGATGAACAACACGATCGGACGCGAGCGGGGCTGGCCTCCGTACAGCAGGGCGAGGTTCCAGAACGATGTCGGGCCCGCAGGAGCGCTGTATGTCGGTTCGCCGGACCGCGTGGCGGCGAAGATCGCCGACACGATCACGACCCTCGACCTCGGCCGCTTCGACCTGAAGTACGCCACCGGCACGCTGTCGCACGAGGCGATGATGCGCAGCGTGGAGCTGTACGGCTCCGAGGTCATCCCGCGGGTGCGCAGGATCCTCGCCGAGCGCGACTGACACAGCGGCTCGGCGGCGCGAGCACGCCTCTACGATGTAGGAATGGCCAACACCGCGCTGCCGAGCCGGGCATCGATCGCCGGGCGTCTCGACGAGCTTCCGTTCACGCGTCGCCATCTGCGACTGCTCACCGGATCAGGCGTCGGCTGGGCGCTGGACGCGATGGACGTGGGGCTCATCTCCTTCATCCTCGCGGCGCTCACCCAGCAGTGGGGGCTGACCAAGACGGATGCCGGGTGGATCGCCTCCGTCGGCTTCATCGGCATGGCGCTCGGCGCCACCCTCGGCGGCCTTCTCGCCGACCGGCTCGGTCGGCGTCAGGTGTTCGCGCTGACGCTGCTCATCTACGGGATCGCGACCGGTGCGAGCGCACTCGTCGGGGGACTGGCGGCGCTGCTCGTCCTGCGCTTCCTCGTGGGACTCGGTCTCGGCGCGGAGCTTCCCGTCGCGTCGACCTACGTCAGCGAATTCGCTCCCGCGCGCATCCGCGGCCGACTCATCGTGATCCTCGAGGCGTTCTGGGCCCTCGGCTGGACCGCTGCCGCGTTGATCGGCTACTTCGTGATCCCGACGTCCGACGACGGGTGGCGCTGGGCCTTCGCTTTCGGCGCCATCCCTGCGGTCTACGCCCTGATCGTGCGGTGGGGCCTGCCGGAGTCACCGCGCTGGCTGGCCTCACGCGGACGCATCGCCGAGGCGGATCGCATCGTCTCGACGTTCGAGACGGATGCGGGTGTCGTGCCCGAACCCGCGATCCGCCGTGAGCCGCCGTCGCGGGCGATCGCCGTCACCACCCGGGCCCGCCTGACCACGCTCTGGAACGCCGAGTTCCGGCTGCGCACGCTGAGCCTCTGGGTCGTCTGGCTGTGCGTCAACTTCGCCTACTACGGCGCCTTCATCTGGATTCCCAGCATCCTCGTCGATGCGGGGTTCGATCTCGTGCGGTCGTTCGGGTTCACGCTGATCATCACGCTCGCCCAGCTGCCCGGCTACGCGGTCGCGGCCTGGCTGATCGAAGTCTGGGGTCGGCGGTCGACGCTGTCGATCTTCCTCCTCGGATCCGCGGTGTCGGCGGTGTTCTTCGGCACGTCCACGACAGAGGCGGCCATCATCGCCTCGGGGATGGCGCTGTCGTTCTTCAACCTGGGGGCCTGGGGTGCGCTGTATGCGGTGACGCCCGAGATCTACCCGACCTCGCTGCGCGGCACCGGGGCCGGGTGGGCCGCAGGCATCGGCCGCATCGCCTCGATCATCGCGCCTCTGGCGGTGCCGGTGCTGCTCG
>NZ_JBEOUR010000051.1:0-24666 GCF_040302605.1 Microbacterium sp. NPDC097977 | reverse complement strand
CGTGCCCGCCAACCACGACGGACGGGTGAGGAGCGCCTTGATCTGGCCGGCGCTCAGACCGCTGGTGCCGTTCGCCCCGCTCAGACGCTCGACCTTCTCGACCCCGCGGTGCTGGTACTGCGCGCCGAGCGACATGAAGACGGCGCCGGCCAGCGCCAGCGGGATGCCGAGGAGCAGCTTGGGGTTCTGAAAGACGCCAACCAGCTGCTCTGTGACGTCGTCCGCCCCAGTCATCCATACGGAGATGCTCACGCTAAGACCCTACCCGGGGATATGCGCCGAGTAGGGTTATGGCGTGGCTGTTCTTCCTATTCGCATCATGGGCGACCCCGTCCTGCACTCCCCCGCTTCCCCCGTCGACGAGATCACCGACGACATCCGCGTCCTCGTCGCCGACATGTTCGAGACCATGGACATCGCACCCGGTGTGGGCCTCGCCGCCCCGCAGGTCGGGGTGCCACTGCGCCTCTACACGTACTCCTACGTCGACGACGACGATCAGCCCTGGCGCGGGGTCATCATCAACCCCGAGCTGTGGATGGTGCCGCTCGAGCCGGGCGAACCCGATGACGAGCTCGAGTCCGAGGGATGCCTCTCGTTCCCCGGCGAGCGATTCCCCCTGCGCCGCTCCGAGCGGGTGCGGGTGACGGGGCTCGACCTCGAGGGCGCCCCGGTCGAGATCGTCGTCGACGGATGGCGCGCGCGCATCATGCAGCATGAGTTCGATCATCTCGACGGCATCCTCTACTTCGACCGTCTGTCGGACGGCGACTGGAAGACCGTGCAGAAGATCGCCAAGAAGCGCGGATGGGGCAAGCCGGGCGCCAGCTGGATGCCGGGCGTCGAGGATCTCGAAGGCTGACAGCCTTTCAGCCCAGTCACAGGCTTCTCCGAGTTGCATCACAGACTCGCGGACGGATAGCGTTCTGGAGGCGGCATATCGGAATGCCCGCCCACGACGCTCTGGAGGGGACATCATGATGAAAATGCGCACTCGACGCGCACTGGCGCTCGCAGGTTCTGCGGTGGCGCTGTCGGTCGCTCTGACCGGCTGCAGCGCACTGAACGGGATTCTCGGAGGAGGTGCCGGCGACGCGGATCGCGACGAGGACACCGGACAGGTCACCGAGAGCGCCAACATCGACATCTTCGCGCTCAAGCTCGGCGACTGCAAGATGGCCAGCGCCTCCGGTCTGATCGAGGATGCCGATGTCGTCCCGTGCGACCAGCCGCACGATGAAGAGGTCTACTACGAGTTCACGATGAAGGACGGCGAGTTCTCCGAAGAGGACGTCGACACCGCCTCGCAGGAGTGCATCGGCGACGCGTACACGAGCTTCATCGGCGTCGCGTACGACGATTCCGCACTCGAGGTGTACCCGATCACCCCGACGCAGGACACCTGGGACCAGCTGAACGACCGCGTCGTGCAGTGCGTCGTGACCGACCCGGCAGGACAGACCACCGGCTCCCTCAAGGGCGCCGCGCGCTGATCAGATCGACGAAAGAAGGCCCCGTCATCGACGGGGCCTTCTTTCGTGCGTCGGTCCTGCTCCGCCGCGACGGCAGAGCTCCGGTGGAAAGGGAAAAGCCCCTCCGAAGAGGGGCTTCTCATTGGCTCCCCGGCTTGGACTCGAACCAAGAACCTGCCGGTTAACAGCCGGCTGCTCTGCCAATTGAGCTACCGAGGAATGTGCTCCGCTGCGCGGGCAACTCGTCAATCCTAGCAAACTCCGGAGCGTGCTCGTGACACGGGCCGCACATCGGGCGTGTCGCTCAGGGCCCGGCTCAGAGCCCCGAATCCGCTTCGGCGTTCGGCGCCCAGAGCAGGTCCTTGCCGACGCCGCGCGCCACCACATGCCCGCCGCGGAGCATGAGCGTCTCGGCGTTCAGCTCGCGGATGAAGTCGGCGTCGTTGGTGACGAGCAGAGCCCCCATCCCCAGTTCCTTCCGGCGTCGTGTGATCGCGTCGAACACGACCGGCCTGACCTCGAGGTCGAGGTTGGCGAGGATCTCGTCGGCGATCAGGACCCGCGGCTCGAGCACGAACGACCGGGCGATCGCGACCCGCTGACGCATCCCGGCGCTGAGCTCGTACGGGAACTTCGAGGCCGTGCCGAGCGGGAGATGCAGCTCGTCGAGCAGCGTCGCGACCCGGATCGACAGCGCCTTCGTGTTCACGCGCTTCTCGCGCATCAGAATGGGCTCCGCGATCACCTCGTTGACCGTGAGCTGGGGCGGAAGGTCGGCACCGGCCCCCTGTGGCACGAAGCCCGTGCGGTAGGTGAGCACCCGATGCTTGCGCCCCGGACGGCGGATGTCGACGCCGCACACCTGCGCGCTCCCTCCGACGACCCGCACGGAGGCATCGGTCGAACCGGCCAGCGCGGCGACGAGCGTCGATTTGCCCGACCCGGTCGGACCCGCCACGCAGATGAGCTCACCGGGCGCGAGTGAGAAGCTGACACCGTCGATGGCCCGGGTGGGGCCGCTGTGGCCCACGCGGTCGATCACGAGGTCGGAGGTGTCGATCGCGTTCGTCGACTCGGGGCGAGAGGCCATTCCTCCATCCTGCACTGCCGCACAGGACGGGGTCCGTTACGACTCGGTGAACCGCTGACGCTCGACGTCGATGTCTCTCAGACGCATCCGCAACGCGCGTCCTCCGTCGGAATCCGCCGGCACCCGCTGCACGGCACCGAGCAGCTCCTCCTTCTCCTGCTGGAGGCTCCGCATGATCAGACGACGGGCGAGGTCGGTCGTCGATGCGACCGCACCCTCTTCGTTGCGTGCAGGGAACGGCGTCATCAGCAGCTCTCCCGCGAGCGAACGGTACGGCTCGCGCACCGAGTTCACGGCATCCGTCACCCAGCCCGATCGGGTGCGATCGGGCGCAGCCGCCACCGCCTCTCGCACGGCATCGAGACCCGGCGTGCGGAACGGAGCGCCGAGCGCACGTGCGAGCAGCGCCTGATCGACCTGGTGCCCGTACTGCAGCGCTCCCATCAATGCATCCCGCTCGACAGCGACGTCGGCGGTGCGGGGCAGGCTCGCGAGCGTCACCGGTGCGAGTGCGGAACCCGCCCCGGAATCGGATGCGGTGTCGTGCCGGGTGACCGTCTCGTGGCGCGACGTCTGCGCTCCCCCGCGAGCCGCCCGCTCGACCTCACTGTGAACCTCGGTCGGATCCATGCCGAGGCGGCGGGCGAGGACGCGCTCGTAGCCGGGGCGCAGAAGGCGGTCGCGGATCTCGGCGACGATCGGCGCCGCTGCACGCAGGGCACCGACCCGCCCCTCGACGGTGGCGAGATCGAAGCCGCTCAGCTTGCGGTCGATGGCGAACTCGAACATCGGCTGCTTGGTCTCCATGAGAGAGCGCACGGCGGCGTCGCCGCGCTGCAGTCGCAGATCGCAGGGATCGAGGCCGTCCGGGGCGACGGCCACGAACGTCTGCGCGTTGAAGCGATCGTCTTCGGTGAACGCCCTCAGGGCCGCCTTCTGCCCGGCCTCGTCACCGTCGAAGGTGAAGACGACCTCGCCCGAGGCGTTGTCGTCGCCCATGACCCGGCGCAGCACCTTGATGTGATCGGTGCCGAAGGCCGTGCCGCACGTCGCGATCGCCGTGGTGAGACCCGCCAGATGGCACGCCATCACATCGGTGTATCCCTCGACCACCACGACCCGACGAGGGTCGCCACGGGCGATGTCGCGCTTGGCGAGATCGAGGCCGTACAGCACCTGCGCCTTCTTGTAGATCGGGGTCTCCGGGGTGTTCAGGTACTTCGGCCCCTGGTCGTCGTCGAACAGCTTGCGGGCGCCGAATCCGATCGTCTGCCCTGACACGTCGCGGATGGGCCACACCAGGCGGCCGCGGAACCGGTCGTACACTCCGCGCTGACCTGTGGAGACGAGGCCGGCCGTGCTCAGCTCCTCGCGGGTGAAACCCTGCGCCGTCAGAGCCTTGAGCATCTTGTCCCAGCCGCGTGGGGCGAAGCCGACGCCGAAATGCGCGGCTGCTCCGGCGTCGAAGCCGCGTTCGCCCAGGAAGCGACGCCCCTCCTCGGCATCCGCGGTGAGCAGCTGCCCCCGGAAGTACTCCGCCGCGGCCGTGTTGGCGGCGTACAGGCGGCTGCGTCCGCTCGTCTCCGGTGCCGATCCGCCGTCTTCGTAGTGCAGCGCGAAGCCGACACGGCCGGCGAGTCGCTCGACGGCTTCGGTGAAGCTGACGTGATCCATCTCGCGGAGGAAGGAGTAGACGTCACCCGATGCGCCGCATCCGAAGCAGTGGTAGTAGCCCACCTGGGGCCGCACGTGGAAGCTCGGGCTCTTCTCGTCGTGGAAGGGGCAGAGCCCCTTGAGCGACCCGACGCCCGCTGACTTGAGCGCGACGCGCTCTCCGACGATGTCGGCGATGTTCGTGCGCGCCTTGACCTCGTCGACGTCGGCCTGACGGATGAGGGGCATCAGCCCACCTCTTCGACGACGACCCGACGCGGTGCGTGCGGGGTCGCCCCCGGTCGGGCGTGCCGCGGCGTCCAGATGCCGACCTCGGCCGGATCGATCTCGCCGACGAGCCTGTTGTGCCAGTCGATCGCGCTCTGGTCGGTGAGACTCGCGATCTGATCGACGATCACGCGGGCGCGCTCCGCATCCGTCGTGGCCGCCATGAAGTCGGCGGAGAAGGCGGGCTCGAGCACATCCGCTCCCGCAGACCACAGGGCGTCCGTCGACCAGAGCGCATCGGCGAGCCGCTTGAGCACGCGACGCTGCTCCTTGTACACGCCCTTGCGAGCGTCGATCGTCACGATCGCCTGCCCCATGATCCCCTTGAGCACGGCGATCTCGGCTTCGATCACCCGGGGCACGACGACATGCGCGTTGTACCGTACGAGAGCGGGTCCCGTGTAGGCCTCGCGCGTGGCCGACACCGCCGCGCGGGCGAACCGGCCGATGAAGTCGCTCGTGAGGTTCTTGAGACGGGCGAGATCGCGACGGGACCGGTCGAACGACCCCAGCCACATCGGCTGCGACGCGAGTCGGTAGAGCGCATCGGCGAGCTCGTCACGAGTGAAGTCGTATCCCACCCACTGCTGGATACGGTCGATCAGCGCCTCGTGCTGACGTGGATCCGAGAGCTGGGCGACATCGACGTAGCCGTTGAGGATCGCGTCCTCGAAGTCATGGACCGAATAGCCGATGTCGTCCGAGAGATCCATCACTTCGGCCTCGATACAGCGCAGCCGCCCCGGAGCGCCCTCTCGCATCCACCGGAAGACCGCCTCGTCGTCGGGGTACACGCCGAACTTGAGACGACCGCCGGGGTCGGGGACCGGATGGTCGACCGTCCACGGGTACTTGCAGGTCGCGTCGAGGCTCGCCCTGGTGAGGTTGAGGCCGACGGACTGCCCGTCATCGTCGATGGCCTTGGCCTCGAGCCGGGTGAGGATGCGGAGGGATTGCGCATTGCCCTCGAAACCGCCGATCGGCTCGGCCCATTCGTTGAGCGCCCTCTCGCCGTTGTGTCCGAACGGCGGGTGTCCCAGGTCGTGGCTGAGGCACGCGGTGTCGACCACGTCGGCCGAGACGCCGAGCTCCGTCGCGAGCTCACGGCCGACCTGCGCGACCTCGAGCGAGTGCGTCAGGCGGTTGCGGGCGAAGTCCGCCGTGCTGGCGGGACTGAGCACCTGCGTCTTCGCGGCGAGACGGCGCAGCGCTGCGGAATGCAGAACCCTCGCCCTGTCACGGGCGAAGTCACCGCGGGCCGAGCGATGGGTCTCGGCGAAGAAGCGCTCGGCGTCACGGGGGTCGTAGCCGTCCGATCGACCGCCTGCTGTGTGTGCCTGAGGATCAGCCGCCACTGTTCTCGATCTCCGCCCCTCGCATCATCTCGGATGCCGATGCCGCGAGCTCCCGCGACTCCAGCCACTTGTCCGGCAGCGCAGGCCGCTTGGGGCGACCCGAACGACCGCGCTGGCCCTCGGCATCCGCACCGGGGTAGGGAGCGCTGTGGTCGAGCTGACCGAGCAGGTCGTCGATCTCGGCGAGGCTCGACGCCGTCGCGAGGCCGGTGCGGATGTCGCCGCCGACCGGATACCCCTTGAAGTACCAGGCGACGTGCTTGCGGACGTCGCGGCATCCGCGGTCCTCGTCTTCGAAGAACTCGACGAGCAGCTCGGCGTGGCGACGGAAGGCGTTCGCCACGAATCCGAGGGTCGCATCGACGGGGTGCGACTCGGCTCCGAACGCCTCGGCGAGTTCACCGAACAGCCAGGGACGCCCCAGGCACCCGCGCCCGACGACGACGCCGTCGCAGTCCGTCTGCTCCATCATGCGCACCGCGTCGGCGGCGGACCAGATGTCGCCGTTGCCGAGAACAGGGACGCTGGTCACGGCCTGCTTGAGCTCGCCGATCGCGTTCCAATCGGCGAAGCCGGAGTAGAACTCGCTCGCGGTGCGGGCGTGCAGGGCGATCGCTGAGACCCCCGCATCCTCCGCCGCCCGGCCGGCGTCGAGGAAGGTCAGGTGATCGGGATCGATGCCCTTGCGCATCTTGATGGTCAACGGCACATCGCCCGCGGCCTTCACGGCCTGCGTGACGATCTGCGAGAAGAGCGAGCTCTTCCACGGCAGCGCCGCCCCGCCGCCCTTGCGTGTGACCTTCGGCACCGGGCAGCCGAAGTTCAGGTCGATGTGGTCGGCGTGGTCCTCGGCGACGATGATGCGCACCGCCTCGGAGATCGTGTGCGGATCGACGCCGTAGAGCTGGATGGAGCGCGGGGTCTCGGACTCGTGGTGACGGATGAGACGCATGGTCGTCTCGTTGCGCTCGACCAGCGCACGGGACGTGATCATCTCGCTCACATAGAGGCCCGCGCCGTACTCGCGGCAGAGGCGACGGAACGCCGTGTTGGTGATGCCCGCCATGGGTGCGAGGACGACCGGCACGTCGAGAGCGATCGGACCGATGCGAAGGGTGCGAGCGGATGCGGTGGCGAGAGTCATATCCCCTCCATTCTCCCAGACATGGAGCCGGTCTCGGCGCATCGATCTAAGCTGTGAATATGACCGATCCCGCAGTCCGCTCCATCCCCTTCACCGACGCCGACGGCAACGAGAAGACCCTCGACGACCTCGGCGCCGACGTGGTTCTCGTCGTCAACGTGGCGTCGAAATGCGGATTGACCCCGCAGTACGAGCAGCTCGAGGAACTGCAGCGCCTGTACGGCGACCGCGGCTTCAGCGTCGTGGGGTTCCCGTGCAACCAGTTCTTCGGACAGGAGCCGGGTTCGGTCGACAGCATCCTCGAGTTCTGCTCCACCACCTACGGCGTGACGTTCCCGATCAACGACAAGGTGAAGGTCAACGGCAAGAACGCCACCGAGCTCTACAAGACGCTGAAGGAGACGCCGGATGCCGGCGGCAAGGCCGGCCGCGTCGAGTGGAACTTCGAGAAGTTCCTCGTGCTCCCCGACGGAGAGGTCGTCCGGTTCCGGCCCAAGCAGAAGCCGAACGACCCCGAGATCGTCGGCGCGATCGAAGCCGCCCTGACCCGCTAGGCCCTGGGCGCTGCTGTCCGCGGGATGGTGTCTGCGCATGGATGACGAGCGAGCGCTGTCCGGCGGCAACGCGAGCGGGATCGTCACCCGAGTCGGCGACACCGTCCGAAAGCAGTGGAGCGCCTCGACACCGAGCGTCCATGCCTTCATGTCGCATGTGCAGGATCGAGGCGTCGAGGTTCCGACGCCGCTCGGTCGAGACGAGCGCGGACGGCAGCGCATCGAGTTCATACCCGGGCCGCTCGCGATCGACGGCGGCCCGCTGAGCGCGGACGGGTTGCATCGCGTCGGCGGGATGGTTCGCGCCATACACGACGCGAGCGAGACCTTCACTCCTCCCGCTGACGCGCGCTGGGATACCGCCATCCCTGCCCCGGACGCGCAGATCGTGTGCCACAACGATCTCGCGCCCTGGAATCTCGTCATCGGAGACCGATGGGTCTTCATCGATTGGGATGCCGCAGCACCGAGCACCCGGCTGTGGGATCTCGCCTATGCGGCCCAGACCTTCACGCTCTCGGTCCTCGAAGCCGCGCCTCGGGATGCCGCTGACGGCCTCCGCGCATTCGTCGACGGCTACGGCGCCTCTGCCGAGTTCAGGACACGACTGCCCCTGATGATGCACCGACGCGCCGCGGCGATGCTCGAGCTGCTGACCACCGCGCATTCGCACGGCCGTGAGCCGTGGTCATCCATGTTCGCGGATGGCCACGGCTCCTACTGGGCTGCGGTCGTCGACTACGTCGGCGCGAATCAGCAGACCTGGTTCGACGCGCTGACCGCGACTCGGGCCGCCTCGACCTCTGACGAGGCCTGACCGTTAGACGGCCGTGGCTTCGGGCTCGGTCTCGCCCCGCTTGGCCCAGAGATCACGCAGCACGTTCTCGAAGGCGGCCGGCGGCTGAGCGCCGCTGATGCCGTACTGGCCGTCGATCACGAAGAACGGGACGCCCTGGATCCCATAGGCCTGCGCCTGCGCCTGATCCTGGCGGACGTCCGAGAGGTGACGTCCCGACACGAGGGCCTCACGGGTGTCGTCGGGATTGAGTCCGACCTCGCCGGCGAGTTCGACCAGGTCGTCGATGCGGCCGACGTGCTTGCCCTCGGTGAAGTAGGCCGACATCAGGCGCTCCTCCATCTCGTGCTGGACGCCCTCGGCCTTGGCGAAGTGCAGCAGTTCATGCGCCTTGACGGTGTTGGTGTGCTGCAGCAGATCGAACCGGTACTGCAGACCCGCCTTCTCGGCGACTCCGGTCACGTTCGCGAGCATCTGCTCGACCTGGTCGCGGGGCATGCCCTTGTGGCCGGCGAGGAAGTCGACCTCATCGCCGTCGAAGTCGACGGGGGTGTCGGGCGAGAGTTCGAACGAGTGGAAGGTGATGTTCACCTGCGGAGCGTCGTCATCTCCGGCGACGGCTTCCAGTCCCTTCTCGAGGTTGCGCTTGCCGATGTAGCACCAGGGGCAGGCGATGTCGGACCAGATGTCGATCGAGATGGCTTCAGTCACACTCACATCCAACCGCATCCTCGTCTCCACTATTCCGTCGCGTCCCCGCACCCTGAGCGACCGCACCACACCCCGCACCCTGAGCGAGCGCAGCGCCCGCCCCGCACCCTGAGCGAGCGCAGCGAGACGAAGGGCGCACCCTGAGCGAGCGCAGCGAGACGAAGGGCGCACCCCCGAGCGCACCCCGCACCCCGCCCCCTGAGCGAGCGCAGCGAGACGAAGGGCGCACCCCCGCACCGCACGGCCTGTGGACAGCGCCCTTCCCGATGCCTGAAAGTCGGTAGCGTCCTCGGATGCCGTTCGTCTACATCCTCCAGTGCCGCGATGGGAGCTTCTACACCGGAAGCACGCTCGACCTCGAACGGCGTCTCGCGGAGCATCAGTTCGGCGAGGGGTGCGACTACACGCGCCGCCGTCGTCCTGTCGAGCTCGTGTGGAGTTCGGAGTTCGCTCGCATCGACGATGCCTACGGGTGGGAGCGGCGCATACACGGGTGGACAAGAGCCAAGAAGCGCCTTCTCATCGAGGGGCGCTACGACGAGCTTCCAGGATGGAGCAGACGCCACCGCGATCCGTCGAGTGCGGATTGACGCCCTTCGTCTCGTCGCTCCGCTCCTCGCTCAGGGGACGGACCTCCCCCGCCCCCTGAGCCAGCGCGACCTCCCCCGCACCCCGAGCGACCTCCCCCCGCACCCTGAACCAGCGCGACCTCCCCCGCCCCCTGATCCAGCGCGACCTCCCCCGCACCCTGAGCGAGCGCAGCGAGACGAAGGGCGCCCTTCGTCTCGTCGCTCCGCTCCTCGCTCAGGAGACGGACCTCCCCCTCCCCCCTGATCCAGCGCGACCTCCCCCGCCCCCTGATCCAGCTCGACCTCCCCCGCACCCTGAGCGAGCGCAGCGAGACGAAGGGCGCCCTTCGTCTTCTCGCTCAGGAGACGGTGCCGCCCCGATCCGTGGATAGGATTCTCGGATGCTCTCCGCCGACGACCCCTTGCCACTCCGCCCTGAGCGAGTGCTGATCGCCGGTGTCACCGGGTCCGGCAAGACGACGCTCGCTCGACGCGTCGCCGGACTGTGGGACCTGCGCCATGTCGAGATCGACGGGCTGTTCCACGGCGAGAACTGGACTCCGCGTGCGACGTTCCTCGACGACGTGCGCGCCTTCGCCAACGAAGACCGCTGGGTCACCGAGTGGCAGTACACGAGCAAGGGCACCGACGAGATCCTCGCCCCGCGCGCGCAGATCGTGATCTGGCTCGACTACCCCTACCGCATCGCGCGGAGACGTCTCCTGCTGCGCACTGTGAGGCGTCGACTGCTGCGCACGCCGCTCTGGAACGGCAACGTCGAACCGGCGCTGTGGGAACGCGACGGATGGACCGGCGAGAACGACATCCTGCGGTGGCAGAAGAACACGCGCACCAAATGGTCGGAACGCATGCCTCGCATCGAGGCGACGCATCCGCATCTGCATGTGGTTCGCCTCGACCACCCTCGCGCGCTCGACGCCTGGCTGAGGCGCGTCGATCGGGGGCCGGCATCATGACGTCTCGCATGCTCGCTGCCGACGATCCCCTGCCGTTCCGCCCGGAGCGAGTCCTCATCGCCGGAGTCACCGGATCGGGAAAGACCACCCTCGCGGGCCGGCTCTCGACACTCTGGAACATCGACCGCCATGAGATGGACGCCCTGCACCACGGCGAGAACTGGACGCCGCGCGCGACGTTCATCGACGACGTGCGCGCCTTCGCCGCGGAGGACCGCTGGGTCACCGAATGGCAGTACACGAGCAAGGGCACCGATGAGATCCTGACGCCGCGTGCGCAACTGGTGGTCTGGCTCGACTACCCCTGGCCGATCGTCCGCGCGCGCTTGCTGCGTCGCACGCTGCGCCGCAGCATCCTGCGGACGGAGATGTACAACGGCAACGTCGAGAAGCCGATCTGGCAGGTGCTCTCGACCCGCGACCCCGCACGGAGCATCCTCGCCTGGCAGACCAAGACCCGCCGGTTCTGGGCGACCCAGATGCCCCTGAAACGAGCGCGCTTCCCTCACCTCACGATCGTGAGGCTCCGCCATCCCCGTGAGACCGAGCGGTGGCTGCGGGCTCAGGCCGCCCTCCGTCTCGCTGCGCGGCCCCTGAGCGAAGAGCGCAGCGCCGAGACGAAGGGCGCTCAGGATCCGGAAGGGGTATCGATCGCCCCGCCGAAGCGGCGGTCGCGCGACAGGTAGATCTCGATCGCCCGCCACAGCTCCTCGCGCGAGAAGTCCGGCCAGAGCGTGTCGAGGAAAACCATCTCGGCATAGGCGGCCTGCCACAGCAGGAAGTTCGAGGTGCGCTGCTCCCCCGAGCTCCGCAGGAAGAGATCGACGTCGGGCATGTCCGGCACGTAGAGGTTGCGCCTGATCATCTTCTCGCTGATCGCGTTCGGCTTGACCCGACCGGCCGCGACATCCGCGGCGATCGACCGCATCGCGTCGACGAGCTCGACACGACCCCCGTAGTTCACGCACATCGTGAGGGTGAGCACGTCGTTGTCACGCGTGAGCTGCTCGGCGTACTGCAGTTCCTTGATCACGCTGCCCCACAGCCGCGGTTTGCGGCCGGCCCAGCGCACGCGCACACCCCACTCGTTGAGCTGGTCGCGGCGGCGATGGAGCACGTCGCGGTTGTACCCCATCAGGAAGCGCACCTCCTCGGGAGAGCGCGCCCAGTTCTCGGTCGAGAACGCGTACACCGAGAGGTGTTTCACTCCGGCTTGGATGGCGCCGGCGACCACATCGAGCAGCACCTCCTCCCCCGCCTTGTGACCCTCGACACGGCTGAGTCCGCGGCGATTCGCCCAGCGGCCGTTCCCGTCCATGACGATCGCGACGTGCGCGGGAACCGCCGGGAACGCGGGCGGCTGCACGCCCGTCCAGTCCAGGGGGCGGTATGCCACGGCATCCTTGTGCGTGTACGGCTTGGGACTCACCGTGCTCCTTCTCGAGGGTGGTCGGCGACGAGGTGCGCGAGCGAGCGGATGCCGCGCTCGAGGTGCCACTGGGCGTAGGCGGCGACGAGTCCGGATGCGGCCGCATTGTCGGCGTGCGGGGCGGCATCGATCACGTCCCACTCGCCGGCCATCAAGGAGCGCAGCAGCGACAGCGTCCGCTCGGCGACCTTCGGGCTGCCCGCCGGTGCGCAGTTCGGACACACCGCTCCGCCCAGCTGACCGACGAAGTGCTGGTGCGGACCGGGCGCCGCGCACCGCGCGCAGTCACCGAGCGACGGCGCCCATCCCGACAGGGCCATGACCCGCAGCAGGTAGGAATCCAGGATGCTCCGGGGGGAATGCTCTCCGCGCGACAGCGCTCGCAAGCCCCCCACCAGCAGAAGGTACTGGTCGGGGGTGGCCTCGGAGTCGCTCAGCCGATCCGCGGTCTCGACCATCGCGTTCGCCGACGTGAAGCGGTCGTAGTGCGCCGCGATGTCCGACCCGTACGAGCCGAGGGACTCGGCCTGCTGCACGATGTCGAGCGTGCGCCCCTGGTAGAGCTGCACGTCCGCGACCATGAACGGCTCCAGACGCGAGCCGAACTTCGACGAGGTGCGACGCACCCCCTTGGCCACGGCGCGGATCTTGCCGTGCCGCCGCGAGAGCATCGTGACGATGCGATCGGCCTCACCCAGCTTGTGGGTGCGCAGGATCACCGCTTCGTCTCGGTAGGTGGGCACCGTTCGATTATCCTCCGTGCGGGAGAATAGAGGGGTGACCGAACCGCTCTTCATCATTCCGCTCTGGGCGGACCTGCTCGGCGTCGGGCTCGGAGGCGTGCAGGGCGCGCTCTTCGCCTCCGGATTCCAGGGGCAGCGGCGCCTCGACTGGTTGGGCGTCGCCATCATCGGGATCATGATCGGCATGGGCGGCGGACTCATCCGCGACATCCTGCTCGGGCAGACTCCTGCGACGCTGCAGAACAACTGGTATCTGATCACCGCCACGGGCGCCGCACTGCTGGGGATGCTGCTGGCGGGGCTCTTCACGCGCCTCAACCGGGTGATCGTCGTGCTCGATGCCGTCGTCATCGGCATGTTCGGAGCCTTCGGCACGAGCAAGGCCATCGCCTTCGGCATCCCGCCCGTCCCCGCCGTGTTCATCGGGGTGTGTGCGGCGGTCGGCGGCAGCGTGCTGCGCGACATGCTCATGGGCCTCCCGACCGCGATCATGCACGTCGGCTCGCTCTACGCCGTGGCCGCCGGCGCCGGCTGCACGTTCATCGTCGTCTCGAACGCCTTCGGCGTGCCCATTCCGCTCGCGGCAGTGCTCGGGATCGTCGTGACCGCGGTGATCCGCATCCTGGCCGTGAGCTTCGACGTCTCGCTCCCCGAGCAGCGCCGCATCTACCGCCGCAAGGTCGCGGCCGAGACCGGCGTGATCCCTATCATCAAGCCCAGCACCGACCTCTAGGCGCCCTTCGTCTCGTCGCTCCGCCCCTCCCTCAGGGAGCGGGGTCGCTCACTGAAGTACCCGCGGGCAGCGCCCTTCGTCTCGTCGCTCCGCTCCGCGCTCAGGGAGCGGGGCAGCACAGCGAGGGAACAGCGCCGCCCCCTGAGCGAGCGAAGCGAGACGAAGGGCGAACGGCTCAGACGGCCGCGAGCTCCTGCTGACGCGTGCGGATCGAACGGTTCACGCCCGACACGATCGCCTTGAGGGATGCGGTCGAGATGTCGCCGTCGATGCCGACGCCCCACAGGCGCTGGTCGCCGACCTGCAGCTCGACGTAGGCCGCGGCCTGTGCGTCGCCACCGGCGCTGAGAGCGTGCTCGACGTAGTCGTAGAGCGTGATGTCGAAGCCCTGGCCGCGCAGCACCTCGATGAACGCCGCGATGGGTCCGTTGCCGTTGCCGGCGACGGCGACCTGCTGATCGTCATCGCGCAGTGTCACATCGAGCACGACGTCGCCCGACATGTCGCTGCGGGTCTGGGTCGCGAGCAGCTCGAAGCGTCCCCACTTGGCGGACTCGTCGGCAGCAGGCAGGTACTCGTCGTTGAAGATCGACCAGATCTGCTCGCTCGTCACCTCGCCACCCTCGGCGTCGGTCTTCGTCTGGACCACGCCCGAGAACTCGATCTGCAGCTTGCGGGGCAGGTCGATCGCGTGGTCGGCCTTCAGCAGGTAGGCCACGCCGCCCTTGCCGGACTGGGAGTTGACGCGGATGACGGCCTCGTACGAACGTCCGAGATCCTTCGGGTCGACCGGCAGGTAGGGCACCGCCCACTCGATGTCGTCGACCGTGACGCCCTCGGCGTCGGCGCGGGCCGCCATGGCCTCGAAGCCCTTCTTGATCGCGTCCTGGTGCGATCCGCTGAACGCGGTGAAGACGAGGTCACCGGCCCAGGGGCTGCGCTCCGGCACGGGCAGCTGGTTGCAGTACTCGACCGTGCGCTTGACCTGGTCGATGTCGCTGAAGTCGATCTGCGGGTCGATGCCCTGGGTGAACAGGTTGATGCCCAGTGCCACGATGTCGACGTTGCCGGTGCGCTCCCCGTTGCCGAACAGGCATCCCTCGATGCGGTCGGCGCCGGCCATGTAGCCGAGCTCCGCGGCCGCGATCGCGGTGCCGCGGTCGTTGTGCGGATGCAGCGAGAGGATGACGTTCTCACGGTGCGCGAGGTGACGGCTCATCCACTCGATCGAATCGGCGTAGACGTTGGGAGACGCCATCTCGACAGTGGCAGGAAGGTTGATGATCACCTTGCGGTCGGGAGTCGGCTCGAAGACCTCGATCACCTGGTTGCAGATGTCGACGGCGAACTCGAGCTCGGTGCCGGTGTAGCTCTCGGGCGAGTACTCGTAGTAGACCTTCGTGTCGGGGATGGTCTTCTCGAACTCGCGGCACAGACGTGCACCCTCGAGGGCGATGTCGATGATGCCCTGCTTGTCGGTGCGGAACACGACCTCGCGCTGCAGCACACTCGTGGAGTTGTACAGGTGCACGATCGCCTGCTTCGCGCCGGCGATCGACTCATAGGTGCGAGCGATCAGGTGCTCACGCGCCTGGGTCAGCACCTGGATGGTGACGTCGTCGGGGATCAGGTTCTCTTCGATGAGCTGACGCACGAAGTCGAAGTCGGTCTGGCTCGCCGAGGGGAACCCGACCTCGATCTCCTTGTAGCCCATGCTGACGAGCAGCTCGAACATGACGCGCTTGCGCTCGGGCGACATCGGGTCGATGAGGGCCTGGTTGCCGTCACGGAGGTCGACGGCGCACCAGCGCGGAGCCTCAGTGATACGGGCGTCGGGCCAGGTGCGGTCCGTCAGGTCGACGGTGATCTGCTCGTTGTACGGCCGGTACTTGTGAATCGGCATCGCGGACGGGCGCTGAGTGTTCTGCATGATGGGGCTTCTTCTCTTCGTCGGATATGTGAACGGGCCAACACAAGCGCCGCGACGAGGAAGGCCCTAGCTTCAGGACTCGTCGCGGCAGCTAAGAAGAAGCAGACCGCCGAAAGGCATGCGGCCATGCTAGCAGGATCGCTGTGATTCTCCGGAGCACCCGTGAGACGATGCGGCCGGCGACGACACTGACAGGTATGAGCACATCGCGCAGACGCACGCTTCTGGCCGCAGCGGTCCTCTCGGGGATGATCGGCCTCGCCGCCTGTTCCGCGGCGCCCGGATCATCTCCGGCCCCGACCAGCTCCGGACAGCCCGCCTGGGACGCGGGCGATGTCACGCCCCCGGAGGGACGTGTGATCGGCACCGGCACGGTGCTCGACGTCGCGGGAGACGTCGAGCTGTGCCTCGGCGCGGTCGCCGAGTCGTACCCGCCGCAGTGCTCGGGCGTTCCGGTGGACGGATGGACCTGGGACGGAGTGGACGGCAGCGACTCCGACGGTGACACCACCTGGGGCATGTACGCGGTCTACGGCACGTATGACGGTCATCGCTACACGATCACCGACCCGCCCATCATGCTGGCGCTCTACGACTCGGTGGCCCCGGTGGATCCGGCCAACGGCGTCGAGGGGACGACGTCCGCTGCCGACCTCGCCCGGGTGCAGGACGAGCTCTCGACCACGCTCGGGACCGACGCACTCAGCGTCTGGACGGAGCGGGGGTACGTCTGGGTCCAGGTCGTCTGGGACGACGGATCCCTGCAGGATGCCGTCGACGACGCCTACGGCGACGACGTCGTGCTCGTCACCTCGGCGCTGCGCGAGATCGACTAGCGCGCCGGGATCAGGGCGAGCTTGCCGCCGGGGTGCCCCTCGGCGAGCAGGGCGAGCGCCGCGGGTGCCTCGTCGAGAGGGAAGGTGCGGGCGAGCGGTACGACGAGTTCACCGTTCTGCGCCAGCCTCACCAGCTCGCCGCGGATGTCGTCGCGGAACCGCGCACTCGCGGGCATCGACCCGGCGATCGCGAGGATGCCGTCCGTCTCGGCCCGCCCCATGGCGGCGATCGTGACGATGCGCGCACGGTCGGCGACGAGTTCGAGGGACACGTCGACGGCCTCGGCGGTGCCGACCGCGTCGAGGGCTGCGGCGACAGCTGCACCCTCGGACGCCGCGCGCACCCGATCCGCGAGTCCCGGCCCGTAGGCGACGGGCGTGCCGCCGAAGTGCCGCACGACATCGAATCGACTCGTGCCGGCCGTGCCGATGACCCGGATGCCCCGCAGCGCCGCCTGCTGCAGCACGCTGACGCCGACGGCGCCCGATGCCCCGTGCAGCAGCACGGTCTCGCCGGGGGCCGCTCCCGTGACCGCGAGCATCTCGGCCGCCGTGGTGCCCGCGAGCAGCAGGTTCGCGGCCTCGGGGTGACTGAGGGGTGTCGGTTTCGCGAACGCCTTCTCCGCGGGGATGGTGAGTGCCGTGGCGTACCCGCCGCTCACGCGGAAGGCGATCACCTCGTCGCCGATCTCGGCCTGTCCGGATCCGATCGTCGTGTCGGGACCGATCGCGGTGATCACGCCCGACACCTCGTATCCGATCGCCACCGGCAGCTCGACTCCCGGCCGAGGGCTGGCGACGTGTTTGGCATCCGCGGGATTCACACCCGCCGCGTGGACCTCGATGGTGATCTCTCCGACACCGGGTCGGGGAACTTCGTACTCGACGAGATCCCACTCCTCAGGTGCGCTCCACGATGAGGCGACCCAGTGCATCGCCATCAGAAGCCGAGCCGTCCGAGCTGCTTCGGGTCGCGCTGCCATTCCTTGGCGACCTTGACATGCAGGCCCAGGAACACCCTCGTGCCGAGGAGGTCCTCGATGCCGGCGCGGGCGCGACGGCCGACGTCGGCCAGCCTCTTGCCCTTGTGTCCGATGATGATCGCCTTCTGGCTGTCGCGCTCCACGACGATCGAGGCGTGCACGTCGGTCAGGTCCGTGCCCTCGCGGGGAGCGATGTCGTCGATCACGACGGCGATCGAGTGCGGCAGCTCGTCGCGCACGCCGTCGAGCGCCGCCTCACGGATCATCTCGGCGATGCGATCCTCCTCCGACTCATCGGTCGTGACGCCCTCTTCATAGAGCGCGGGGCCCACCGGCATCAGCGAGAGCACCTCGTCGGCGAGCACCTCCAGCTGATCGTTCGTGAGAGCGGAGATCGGGATGACCGCATCCCAGTCCTCGCGGAGAGCATCGACCTCCAGGAGACGCTCGGTGATGTCATCGCGGCCGGCCGCATCGGTCTTCGTGACGATCGCGATCTTCTTGGCGCGGCGGTATCCGTCGAGCGATGCCGCGATGCGGCGGTCGCCGGGGCCGACCTTCTCGGTCGCGGGCACGCAGAATCCGATCACGTCGACGTCGCCGAGGACCTGCTCGACGAGGTCGTTCAGACGCTCGCCCAGAAGAGTGCGGGGTTTGTGGATGCCGGGGGTGTCGACGATGACCAGCTGCCCGTCCGGGCGATTCACGATCCCGCGGATCGCGCGTCGGGTCGTCTGGGGCTTCTCACTCGTGATCGCGATCTTCTCGCCCACCAGAGCGTTCGTGAGAGTCGACTTGCCCACGTTGGGGCGCCCCACGAAGGTCACGAACCCGCTTCGCGTCTGCTCAGTCATCGTGTGCGTCTCTCTCTTCTGCGGCATCTGCCGCATCCTGTGCCGAGCGTTCCACGAACACCGTCGCGATGCCACGGCCGCGCCCTCGCGAGGCGCCGCCCGTGAGAGTCAGTCCTTCGACGGTCACCGTCGATCCCGGTTGCGGGACCTGGCCCAGCGTCTTGCCGAGCAGGCCGCCGATCGAGTCCACGTCCTCGTCCTCGAGCTCGAGACCGAAGAGGTCGCCGACATCTTCCAGCGACAGCCGGGCACTGACCCGGTAGCGTCCGTCGCCCAGCTCGACGACTTCGGCCGACACCTGATCGTACTCGTCGGAGATCTCGCCGACGAGCTCCTCGATGAGGTCTTCGAGCGTGACCAGACCCGAGATCCCGCCGTGCTCGTCGATGACGAGGCACACGTGCACCGCGTCGCGCTTCATCTGCTGCAGCAGCGTCTCGGCGCGCATCGACTCGGGGACGAAGGTCGCCGGGCGGGAGATCGGCCGGATGGATGCCGCCCGCCACGCGTTCTCGTCGCGGAAGGCGAACTGCACCAGATCCTTGAGGTAGAGCACTCCGACGACGTCATCGGCGTCGTCGTCGACGACCGGCATGCGCGAGACGCCGCGCTGCAGGAACAGCGTCATCGCCTCGCTGGTCGTCGCCGTCGCGTCGACGGTCACCATCTCGGTCCGGGGCACCATCACGGCGCGCACGAACTGGTCGGTGAAGTCGAACACCGAGTGGATGAGGTCGCGGTCGTCGGCCTCGATCAGGTCGTTGGACGCGGCCTCGTCGACCATGCTCAACAGCTGCTCCTCCGACGTGAACGAGCTGCGGCCACGTCCGGGTGTGACCCTGTTGCCGAGGACCACGAGCCCCTGAGCGAGCGGGCCGAGGATGATGCGCAGGGCGCGGACGACCGGAGCGTTCGCGCGCAGCATCCCCTCGGCGTGGTGCCGACCGAACGATCGCGGGCTCGCCCCGACCAGCACGAAGCTGATGCCGGTCATCAGTACCGCCGCGGCGAGCATCGCCCACCAGATGTTGTCGAACAGGATGCTGAAGGCGACCGTGACGAGCACGGCGGCGGCCGTCTCCGTCAGGACGCGGATGAATGCGACGGAGTTGACGTGCGCATCGGGGTCCGCGGCGATCCGCGTGAGCTGGGGGGCATTGCGCCCTTCCGTGCCCATCTCCTCGATGTCAGAGCGCGATGTGACGCCGAAGGCCGCGTCGATCGCGGCCATCAGGCCGCCGAACGCGACCAGCAGCACGGCCGCGGCGAGCAGGAAGGCGGCGGTCATCGGCGACGTTCGGACGCGGCGAAGCCCTGGATCAGCTCCTTCTGCAGTCCGAACATCTCGCGCTCGTCATCGGGTTCGGCGTGATCGAAGCCGAGGAGGTGCAGCAGCCCGTGGGTGGTCAGCAGGATCAGCTCGTCCATCAGGGTGTGGCCTGCAGCCTGCGCCTGCGTCTCGGCGACCTGGGGGCACAGCACGATGTCACCGAGCAGCCCGGGTGCGGTCGGACGATCCTCGGTGCCGGGGCGCAGCTCATCCATCGGGAAGCTGAGCACATCGGTGGGACCGGGCTCGTCCATCCACTGGACGTGCAGCGCCTCCATGGCCGCCTCGTCGACGAGGACGATCGCCACCTCGGCGTCGGGGCTCACGTGCAGCTGGGCGAGGTTGAAGTCCGTCAGCCGCTGCAGCACGGTCTCGTCGACGTCGATGGCCGACTCGTTGTTGATCTCGATCATGACTGTGCTCGATTCATCAGAAAGCTCGATTCATCAGGAGAGGCCTCGTCTCGGCTTCCGGTCTCGGGGTCCGGGGCGCTGGGCGCCCCTGCGCTCGGCGCGGTTGGCGAACTCGGCGGCCTGCTCGCGTTCGAAGCGCTGGGCGGTGCGCTGCTCGTCGTATTCGCTGTACGCGTCGACGATCCGACCCACGAGCGAATGACGCACGACGTCGTCGCTCGTGAGGCGGGCGAAGTGGATGTCGTCGATGCCGTCGAGCACGCGCGTGACGAGGCGGAGTCCCGACGATCCCTGGGGCAGGTCGACCTGGGTGATGTCACCGGTCACGACCATCTTCGAGCCGAAGCCGAGACGCGTGAGGAACATCTTCATCTGCTCGGGCGTGGTGTTCTGCGCCTCGTCGAGCACGACGAAGGAGTCGTTGAGCGTGCGCCCCCGCATGTAGGCGAGCGGTGCGACCTCGATGGTTCCGGTCGCCATCAGGCGCGGGACGACCTCGGGGTCCATCATCTCGTTCAGGGCGTCGTAGAGCGGACGCAGGTACGGATCGATCTTGTCGGTCAGCGTGCCGGGCAGGAAGCCCAGCCGCTCCCCCGCCTCGACGGCGGGACGCGTCAGGATGATCCGGGTGACCTCCTTGCGCTGCAGCGCCTGCACGGCCTTCGCCATGGCCAGGTAGGTCTTGCCCGTACCGGCGGGACCGATGCCGAACACGATCGTGTTCTCCTCGATCGCATCGACGTACTCCTTCTGCCCCACGGTCTTGGGCCGGATGACCTTGCCCCTCGTCGAGAGGATCGCCTCGCCGAGCACCTCGCTCGGTCGCGGACCGTCTTCGGTGCGCAGCATCCGCGCCGAGCTCGAGACGTCACTGGGCGCGAGGTCGTGGCCCGCTCTGGTCATGGTCAGCAGCTCCTCCACGAGATTCTTCGCCTTCGCGACGGCATCGGCCGTGCCCGAGAGCGTGATCTCATTGCCGCGCACGAGGACCTGCACATCGGGATGCTCCTTCTCGAGCATCCGCAGCAGGCGGTCCTGCGGACCGAGCAGCCGCACCATGGCCACCCCGTCCACCGCGATGGTCTCCCGAGCGGACGGGACGTCGGCCGGGTCGTGAGTGATGTCAGCGGCCAACGAGGTTCGTCTCCCGAAGGTCGCCGGCGAGGACGTGGGCGTGCACGTGCGGCACGGTCTGTCCTGAGTTCTCCCCCACATTGAAGAGGAGTCGGAAGTCGCCGTCGGCGTGCTCGCGCGCGAGTCGGCCGGCCATCGCGACCATCTCGGCGAGCAGAGCGGGGTCGTCGGCCGCGAGTTCGACGACGTCGACGTACTCGCGCTTGGGGACGACCAGCAGGTGCAGCGCTGCCTGCGGGTTGATGTCGCGCAGGACGAAGAGCCGCTCGTCCTCGGCGACGATCTCACCGGGGATCTCACCGTCGAGGATGCGGGTGAACAGGGAGGGGGCTGACATGCCCCCAGTTTAGTGGCTCCACCTGCGGCGGCGGCGTGTCGGCCGCCGCCCGGACGGACGCCCGCCGACCGCGTGCGGCGGGCGGAATCCTGCCGCGGCGATCCCCGCCCCGCCGCGTGGATCGCTCGGGCTCGACGGCTAAGATGGGCAGACACCCACCGCTCGGCGTCATCGACGCGCCCCGTCCGTCGAGCAACGAGGCCGCAGCGGCCGATGTCAGGGTGTACGAGAAACCGAGGTACAGGTGACGAAGCACGCGCTCTCCATGCAGGATGCGATCTTGAAGCTCCAGGAGTACTGGGCAGGCGTCGGCTGCATGGTGATGCAGCCTCTGAACGCAGAGGTCGGAGCCGGAACCGCGAACCCCTCGACCGCGCTCCGCGTGCTCGGTCCCGAGCCGTGGAAGGTCGCGTACGTCGAGCCCAGCGTGCGTCCGGACGACTCGCGCTACGGACTGAACCCCAACCGTCTGCAGACGCACCACCAGTTCCAGGTCATCCTCAAGCCCGAACCGGGCAACCCGCAGGAGCTCTACCTCAAGAGCCTCGAGGCCATCGGCGTCGACCTGCACGCCCACGACGTCCGCTTCGTCGAGGACAACTGGGCCTCCCCCGCACTCGGCGCCTGGGGGTTGGGCTGGGAGGTCTGGCTCGACGGCATGGAGATCACCCAGTTCACCTACTTCCAGCAGCTCGGCGGTCTCAACCTCAGCCCGATCCCGGTGGAGATCACCTACGGACTCGAGCGGATCCTGATGGCGCTCCAGGGCGTCGATCACTTCAAGGACATCGAGTACTCCGACGGCGTCTCCTACGGCGAGATCTTCGGCCAGTCCGAGTACGAGATGAGCCGGTACTACCTCGACGACGCCGACATCGAGACCTCTCGCGCGCTCTTCGACGCCTATGCCCTCGAGGCACGCAGGCTCGTCGAGAACCGCCTGCCCGTGCCGGCGTACAGCTTCGCCCTCAAGTGCAGCCATGCATTCAACATCCTCGACGCACGCGGTGCCGTGAGCACGACGGAGCGCACCAAGGCCTTCTCGCTGATGCGCAACCTGGTGCGCGACTGCGCACGTCTGTGGGTCGAGATCCGCGACGAGCTCGATCACCCGCTCGGTGTCGCTCAGGCTCCCGAGGCCCTCTCCCGCGCCGACGCGCCCACCGTGTCCCCCGATGCGGCCCCCGCGGATGTGCTGTTCGAGATCGGCCTCGAAGAGCTGCCCGCATCGGAGGTCCCCGCGATCACCGTGACCGTGCGCGAGCTGCTGACGACGGCATTCGCGAGCACGCGTCTGGCCTTCGACGACCTTCGCGTCGACAGCACGCCGCGCCGTGTGGTGGTGCGGATCTCGGGTGTCCCCGCCGTCGAGTCCGAACTCGAGCACGTCGCGCGCGGTCCCCGGTGGACCGCGGCGTTCGACGAGGCCGGCGCTCCGACGAACGCGCTGAACGGATTCCTCCGCAAGAACGGCGCCGCCGTCGAGGAGATCGTCGAGGTCGACGTCAACGGCGTCCGCCATGTCGCGGTCACCCGCACGCTGCCCGGGCGCCCCGTGACCGAGGTCCTGTCGACGGTGTTCGAGCAGGTCGTGGGCGGTCTGCGCGCGGACAAGAACATCCGCTGGTCCGACCCCGAGCTCAGCTACGCCCGACCGATCCGCTGGCTCCTCGCCCTCTGGGGGACGGTGGAGATTCCGCTCGCCGTCTCGCAGGTGACGTCCGCACGCACCACCCGTGTACTCCGCACGAGTGAGCCGCCCGTCCGCGAGGTCACCTCGCTCGAGGACTTCGACAGCATCCTGCGCGACGAGCACATCATCCTCGACCGCGATGCTCGCCGCGGGCTCATCGTCGACGCCGCCGAGAAGCTGGCCGCGTCCGTGGGCGGCACCATCGACATCGAGGGCGATGCCGGCCTGATCGACGAGATCACCGACCTGGTCGAAGCACCGGGCCCCCTGCTGGGCTCGTTCAGCGCCGAGTACCTCGAGGTGCCCTCGTCGGTGCTCACGACGGTGATGAAGAAGCACCAGCGCTATCTGCCGATCTGGGTCGACGGGGCGCTGAGCAACTCGTTCATCATCGTCGCCAACGGACCGTTCGACGAGGCCGTCGTCCGCGGCGGCAACGAGAACGTTCTGCGTGCCCGGTTCGAGGACGCGAAGTTCTTCTGGCGTGCCGACCTCGAGAAGACCCCCGAGCAGTTCCGCCTGATGCTCGACAAGCTCCTCGTCGAGGACAGACTGGGATCCTTCCTCGACCGCTCGCGCCGCATCGAGGCGCTCGCCTCCGAGTTCGCCGAGATCGCCGACCTCGACGCGGAGGCCGCGACGGTCGTCCGCTCGGCGGGTGCCGTCGCGAAGTTCGACCTCGCATCGCAGCTCGTCATCGAGTTCTCGGGGCTCGCCGGCACCATGGCGAAGGAGTACGCCGCGCGCGCGGGTTACGACGAGGCCACCAGCACCGCCCTCGAGGAGATGGAGCGACCGCGCTTCTCCGGCGCCGCTCTTCCCGAGACCGTGCCCGGTGCCGTGCTCTCGCTCGCCGATCGCTTCGACCTGCTCACCGGGCTGACGACCGTCGGCATCAGCTCGACGGGAAGCTCGGACCCGTTCGGCATCCGCCGGATCGCCGGCGGCATCATCGCCGTCCTGCGCAGCCGGCCCGAGCTGGGCATCTCGATCGCGGAAGGCATCTCGCACGCGGCATCCGGTCTCGCCGTGCAGGGACTCGAGGTATCGGATGCCGTTCGCGCGGCCGTCCTCGACGTGCTGGGCAAGCGGTACTCGCAGCAGCTGACGTCCGAGGGGCATGAGATCGCCGTCGTGCGCGCCGCGCTGCCTCTGGTCGACAGCCCGAGTGCAGCGGATCACGCCATCGAGGCGATCGAATCCTGGCTCGGCTCCGAGAACTTCACAGCGGAGTTCGAGGCCCTGCTGCGCGTCGTGAACATCACGCCGGCCGACGTCGCCGGTGAGATCGCCGACGGCGGGTCCGCCGAAGACGCGGCGTTCGCCGCCGAGGTGCGTCGTTTCGACGACGCCCTCGCGGGCTCCGCGGGCATCGACACGTTCCTGACCGCCCTGCGGGACCTCGCGCCGCACATCGATCGCTTCTTCGGCGAGGTGCGGGTGCTCGACGACGACCCTCAGGTGCGTCGTGCGCGCCTCGGACTGCTCGGCGTCATCGCCGGTCACGCCAGGACGCAGGCGGACTGGGCGGAGCTCAAGCCGCTCGTCCCCTGAGCCGCCGCTGTTCCAGGCGTACAGGAACGCGAAGATCCCGACGGTCGCGCTCATCGGTGCGAGCAGCGGGAAGATCAGCTGCCAGAAC